>CAYLWV010000016.1:0-24400 GCA_964387485.1 uncultured Dechloromonas sp.
CTGATAGGAGAAAATCATGGGTGGCGTTGATATTTCGGTGGCGCGTTGCGAAGTCGCCGGAGAGATGGTGCTGACGGATCAAACCCAGGCAGAGTGCAAACTTGAGCACCATTGCCCCAAGGGGACAAAATGTCCACTGGACGGTTGTTTTGCGGTGCATTCCGGGATTGCGGAAGCGCATCCTGAATGTCATATTCGACAATCGAAATCCGTAAAATAATGCATGTTGCGGACCCCAGTGTGAGCCTTGAGGTGCTTGTTGAAACTTCAAAACTGGAAGAAGCGCTGGCCCGGTTCTCTAAAGAGCGTGACTGGGATCGGTTTCATTCGCCCAAGAACCTGGTGATGGCGTTGACCGGCGAGGTTGGTGAACTGAACGAGATCTTTCAATGGATGACTGATCAGGAGGCCCGCGAAGCCGGCTGGTCGCCGGTGACGGCCGAACATGTCGGCGAGGAGCTGGCCGATGTGCTGCTCTATCTGGTGCGATTAAGCAGCGTGCTCGGCGTTGACCTCAATGCCGCTGTGGTGGATAAGCTGGCTAAAAATGCCATCAAATACCCGGCAGGCAAGGGCTGTGCTTTTTAAAGCGCTTTGTCTGGCCTTGTGCGGGCTAGTCGTTGGTTGTGCCAGCTTCCGACCGGATACGGCGTTGCCCGTGACGGTGGTACCTAGTCCGAACTTTGATGAGCGGCGGCCGGTGATGGTGGTGATTCATTACACCAGTAATGAGGACGTCGTGCATTCACTAAAGACGCTGACATCGCCAGAACGGCGGGTGAGTGCCCATTACCTGATTGAGCGTACCGGCAAGCTGATCCAGCTGGTGCCGGAGCAAAAGCGCGCCTGGCATGCCGGGCAATCGTACTGGGCCGGCGTGGGGGATGTGAATTCAGCTTCGATCGGCATCGAACTGGATAACAATGGCCAGGAATCCTATACCGAGCCACAGATCGAAACGCTGCTGGCATTGCTGCAGGATCTGCGGGTTCGTTACCGGATTGCCTCGTCCAACTTTGTCGGGCATTCGGATGTGGCGCCGGGACGTAAGATCGATCCGGGCCCGTATTTTCCCTGGGGAAAGCTGGCAGATTATGGCTTTGGCCTCTGGTGTGAGCCTTCGGAGTTTGTCGATATGACGAACGCTGCGCTGGAGATACCGGATATGGGGCCGCTGCTGACGGTGCTGGGGTATGACCCGCGCACGCCGGAGGCCTCTAAGCAGGCTTTCCGTTTGCACTACCTGTCGGATGGTAGTGGAATGATTCATGAAGACCCGATGGTGGAGTACCGCATAGCGAGCTGTCTGTTTGCTAAAAAGACCGGGCAGGGCTTGCCCAAGTAGCGCTTTCCCTTGCTGGTAATTCTCTCTGTAACGAATATAGTTGTTACAGAGAATGATTTGCCATGGGTTAAATTCGTGCTCTGTAACGGTTGTATCTGTTACAGAGGTAATTGGCGTATCATCTCCGTAACGAATATTTGAGATGGAGTCTGTGGTGAGTACCCATTGCTGGACCTGTCTGGCGAGCTTTGTGCCTAAGCGCAGTGATGCGCGCTACTGCTGTGTGGCGTGTCGTGTGCGGGCACATCGTCTGGCCATGGCACCGGCCAAACGTGCCCGCGAGCGGGTCAAAGATGCTGCGCGCCATCGATTGGCCTATGCGCTACGGGTTCAAGGAGACGGGCGATGATGCGGCGATGTTTGCAGTTATGCCTGTTGTACTCAGCGCTGGCGGGTGTGATGGGCCTGGCTATCGCTCAGGTGGCGGGCGGTGACTTGAATGCCCGGTTTGCCCAAGATGTCTGCACCAATCTCGCGCAAGAGACCCGCGCGGTCCTGAATGATGCGGGGGATACGCATAAGTATCTTTCACCCTATATTGCCCAGGATCTGTATCAAGGGGTGGTGAGCCGTACCCTAGCGGCGTTGCCGTCCGGAGTGGTGCCCACGGTTATGGTGCCGGAAATGTCGGCGCTACCGTGTCAGGATACGGTGTCGGATTTCATGATGGGAATCAAGCAGCGTATGGAGTACGGTCGATTTGACCGCATGCTGCTGGATAACAGAGTACGCATTGCCCTGTTCGGGCTCTTGGCCTTGATGGGCTTGGTCGTCTACTGGCGTTGGTGGCGTAAGCCTAAGGCAGCCAGCGCTGCCTGATTATCTGGCGTTCATCTTTCCGGTTTTTTGTACGTAGGTCAGATAGGCTACCAGGTCGGCCTGTTCCTGTGAGCCCCATTCCAGTGGGGTCGCGCGTAGCGGCCCTTGCAGGCAGACCTGGATGACTTCATCCAGATGGAGTTGAGCTTTGCCAAAGCGGGCCTGGGAATTCATGGCCGGATGTGGATAGGGTTTGTTGAAATTCGGGCCGAAGGTGCTGGCATCCGAGTGACAGGAACTACAGGCACGGCCGTTGGTGGAGAGTTTGTCGCTGCGGAAAATCTTTTCACCACGGGCTATACTGACTGAGTCCGAGGGATATTTGGCTTTGTAGTTGGCCGGCCGCAGGGTGGTCGGCATTCCGTCATCCAGCGGGGCAGGTTTGGCCGCGAAAGCGCTGGTCGCTGCGAGGGCGAGGCTTGTGGCGCTGATCAGTACAAACTGGGGCAACTTCATACAACCTCCGATGCGGGTGATTTCACAAAATATATGAATGTGAAGAAACTGCCAACCTGATGCAGTCTACAATAAAGCATCCATAAAATTCACGATATCCATGGCAAGAGAGGTCGCTGGTGATTTTTCCGCGTGTACCGAATATTCAGGGGTTGCTGGCATTTGAGGCATTGGCCCGTCATCGTAATGTGACGCAGGCTGCCGATGAGCTGTTTATTACCCCCAGTGCGGTGAGCCACCGGATTCGTCAGATCGAGGAGCAGCTGAAGTTCAAACTGTTTATCCGCAAGGATTTCAGCCTGACGCCGGAAGGTGAGGCCTATCTCAAGCGGGTACGCGAGGCGCTGACGATTCTGCAGGTGACCGAGCCTCTAGGGCCTATGGGTAACCGGACAACATTGCGACTGGCCGTCACGCCGACGTTTGCACGTCAGGTGCTGATGCCGCGTCTTGGCTTATTTCGTTATGCCTATCCTGAAATCGATCTGGTACTGCAGGTTTCGATTCCTCTCTTCAATGTGGTGTCACAGGAAACCGATCTGGAAGTACGCTTTGGTCAGGGCCCGTTTGTCGACCGCGAGTCGGTGCATCTGATGTCGGACCAGGTGACGCCGGCCTGTAGTCCGAACTATCTGAATGAAGTCGGCGGTCTGGCCGGCTTTGATCAGGATGAGATCGTGACACGGGCGTTGCTGATTCATAGCGAGCTAGAGCCCTGGGAAAGCTGGTTTGATCACTGTGGACTCGATAAGCAGCGTCTGAAGACCACCGCTAAATTCAACGACCTGGGGTTGCTCTACGATGCGGCGGCCGCTGGGCTCGGTGTGTGTCTGGCGCGTAGCCGTCTGGGCTCTGCCTGGCTGGAGAGTGGTCGTCTGATCCGTTTGTCAGACCATGTGATTCCTGCCTATAACCACCACTACCTGTGCTGGAAACCTGGTGTTGCTGATCGCTGGGAGTGTGCTGCCTTCATCGAATGGTTTACCAACGAGATGCGGCAACTGGCTGAATAATTCTCATTGTTTGCCCAATTGTTTTCACATGCAGGGCAGGCATGGCTGACTATAATTTAAGAGACTGTGTGTGCGGGTGCCGACAGTCTTTGCCATGTTTGCAATGAAGAAGAGAAGGGTAAAGGGTGAGTCATGGAAGCACGCCGTCAGAAGCAGGATGCCGAAAAGCCGTTGATCGATGATATCCGCTTGCTCGGACGTATTCTGGGTGATGTGATTCGTACGCAGGAAGGCGCCGAGGTCTACGAGCTGGTCGAAGAGATCCGTAGTCTGTCCGTGGCTTTTCGCCGTGATGCCGATCAGGCCGCAGATCGTCGCCTGAAAAAACGCCTGAAGCATCTGAGTGATGAAGATTCCGTCCGGGTGATCCGGGCCTTTACCTATTTCAGTCATCTGGCCAATCTGGCGGAAGATCGGCACTACATCCGTCGGCGTGCCGTGTACGAGCGGGCAGGGCGGCTGCAGCCGGGCAGTATTGATGCCACCCTGCAGAAGCTGCACGATCATGGCAAGAGTGCCAAGACCATTGCACAGACACTGGCGCAGGCCTATGTGTCACCGGTGCTGACGGCGCATCCGACTGAAGTGCAACGTAAAAGTATTCTCGATGCCGAGCGGGATATTGCCGAACTTCTGGCAGAGCGCGATACGATCCGCGGTGAAACCGCTACGTTGAAAAAGCCTAACCCCTTGCTCGAGCGCCGACTCCAGATCAACGAGCAGCAGATTCGCGGGCGGGTGACGCAACTTTGGCAGACCCGTCTGCTGCGTTTTACCAAGCTGACGGTCATTGATGAAATCGAGAACGCGCTGAGTTACTACAACAGTACGTTCCTGACAGAGATTCCGCGCCTGTATGCCAATCTGGAAATGGATCTGCCAGGCCGGCCAGTGGCCAGTTTTTTCCGGATGGGGCACTGGATCGGTGGTGACCGCGACGGAAATCCGAATGTCACGGCAGCAACGCTGGCCTATGCCACGCACCGCCAGTGTGAAGTAGCGCTGCGCCACTATCTGACAGAAGTGAAGGCGCTTGCGCGAGAATTGTCGCAGTCATCCATGATGACGGACTTTACGCCGGAGGTTGTGGGCCTGGCCGAGGCTTCGGCCGACCACAGTGAACATCGGCTGGATGAAATCTATCGTCGGGCATTGGCCCGCATTCATGAGCGTCTGCAGGCGACGATGCAAACCCTGGTGGTGGGTGATGTCGTTGCGAGTGAGGGCGTATCGGTGGCGTATCCGAATGCTGACGTGTTTACGGCAGACCTGCAGGCGATTGAAGCCTGTCTGCAAATCCAGGGCGCAGAATCCTTGGCGCTACAGCGGTTGCATCCGTTGCTGCGGGCCGTGGACGTCTTCGGCTTCCATCTGGCCACCGTTGATTTGCGCCAGAGTTCGGATAAGCATGAAGCGGTGGTGGCAGAACTGTTTGCCACTTCCGGCCTATGTACCGATTATTCAGAATTAGATGAGCCGGCGCGTCAGGCCTGCCTGTTGAATGCACTGAATGATGTGCGGCCCTTGCAGGTGCCAACGGCGGCTTATTCCGCGCTGTTTAATGACGAACTGGCCATTTTCAAGATGGCACGTGAGGTCATTGCCCGTTATGGCCGGATGGCCATTCGCCATTACATCATCAGCCATACGGAGACAGTCAGCGATCTGCTGGAGGTGTTGCTGCTTTGCAAGGAAGTGGGTCTGATGCGGGGTACGCTGGACCGTGGCGCTGAAGTCGACCTGATTGTGGTACCGCTATTCGAAACCATTGCCGACTTACGCAACGCCACACCGATCATGCGGGATTTCTATGCTTTGGCCGGTATTGCCGATTTGGTGAAGCGCTCCGGCGGCGAGCAGGACATCATGCTGGGTTACAGCGATAGCAATAAAGATGGCGGTATCTTCACCAGCAACTGGGAGTTGTACCGTGCCGAGATTGCGCTGGTGAATCTGTTTGATCAGCTTGCGAACAGTCATAACATTCAGCTGCGCATGTTCCATGGGCGTGGGGGTACGGTCGGTCGTGGTGGTGGTCCCAGTTATGAGGCTATTCTGGCGCAGCCACCGGGCACGGTGCGCGGTCAGATCCGCTTGACCGAGCAGGGGGAGGTGATTGCCTCCAAGTACGCCAATCCGGAAATTGGTCGACGGAATCTGGAGACGCTGGTCGCTGCGACACTGGAGGCCACGTTGCTGCAGCCGACGAAGATGGCGCCAGCGACCTTTCACGCTGTTGCAGCGGGGCTGTCAGCCACCAGCACAGCGGCTTACCGCGATCTGGTCTATGGGACAGCCGGTTTTACGGATTACTTCTTTGCGGCCACACCGCTCAAGGAACTGGCGCAGCTTAATATCGGTTCGCGACCTGCATCACGTAAGGCGCTGGAGCAGATCGAAGATCTGCGGGCCATTCCCTGGGGCTTCAGCTGGGGCCAGTGTCGCCTGACATTGCCGGGGTGGTACGGTTTCGGTTCGGCGGTGGCCGACTATCTGACGGGTGACGGTGAAAAACCGGCTGGCCGCAAAGCACGCCTGGCACTGCTGCAACGCATGTACAAGGAATGGCCGTTTTTCCGGACGCTACTTTCCAATATCGATATGGTGTTGGCCAAGAGTGATCTGGCACTGGGGTCCCGCTATGCCGAACTGGTGCCGGACGGCCGTTTGCGCAAGAAAATTTTCAAGGCGATCGAAACGGAGTGGCAGCGCACCGTTGAAGCACTGGGTCAGATCACTGGCGAGAAGCACCGGCTGGCGGGCAACCCGGGGCTGGCTCGTTCGATGAAGCATCGCTTCCCCTATATTGATCCACTGCATCACCTGCAGCTGGAATTGATCCGCCGTTACCGCCTGGGGCAGGCCGGTGAAAAGGTGCAGCGCGGCATTCATCTGAGTATCAATGGTATTTCTGCGGCGCTCAGAAATACCGGCTAAATTAGGGATACGCACAGGCGAGAGCACTACTGCAGGCGGCATGGGTGCTGTGACGCAGCATGGCCGGCGTGAATTTTACTCATGCCGGCCGGCAAAATGATTCATGTCGAAAGGCAGTGTTCGTTTCTATAATCGAACGATGTCATCATTGTGCAGACACCGGTTATGAACGACTCGCAACAACGCCTGCTTTATGCGCTTGGAGAGGTCCTCCCCGAAAGTAACCTGCTCTGGAAGCAGGAAGACACGGCACCTTACGAATGCGATGGCCTGGCGGCCTACCGGCAGTTGCCGCTGGCAGTGACGTTGCCCGAGAACGAGGCTCAGGTCCAGGCGATCCTGCGTCTGTGCCTGGCACACGGCGTGCCGGTGGTACCTCGTGGTGCCGGCACGGGTTTGTCGGGTGGCGCCATGCCGATGGCCGAAGGCATTGTGCTGTCTACCGCCAAGATGAACCGGATTCTTGATATTGATCCGCTGAGCCGGCGCGCCGTGCTGCAGCCTGGTGTGCGCAATCTGGCGATTTCGGAAGCGGCCGCCCCTTATGAGCTCTACTATGCGCCAGACCCTTCGAGTCAGATCGCCTGTTCGATTGGCGGAAATGTTGCCGAGAACTCGGGGGGTGTGCACTGTCTCAAATATGGCCTGACTGTGAACAATGTGATTCAGGTCCGTGCCGTGCTGATGGGTGGCGAGGTTGTCGAATTCGGCACGGAAGCACTGGATGCGCCGGGGCTGGATCTGCTGGGAGTCATGATCGGTAGCGAAGGCATGCTGGCGGTCGTGACCGAGGTCGTGGTGCGTCTAGTGCCGAAACCCCCGGTGGCCCGGGTCATCATGGCCAGCTTTGATGATATGACCAAGGCTGGCAATGCTGTGGCGGATGTCATTGCCGCCGGTCTGATTCCGGCCGGCCTGGAAATGATGGATAAACCGGCAACCCGTGCCGTGGAAGAATTTGTTCATGCGGGGTATGACCTCGATGCCGAAGCGATTCTCCTCTGTGAATCCGACGGTACGGCCGAAGAGGTGGCCGAAGAAATTGAGCGGATGAGTGCCGTGTTACGGCAATCGGGTGCGACCCGAATCCAGGTGTCGGAAAGTGAGACTGAGCGTATGGTCTTCTGGAGCGGGCGTAAAAATGCGTTTCCGGCCGCCGGCCGTATTTCGCCAGACTACTACTGCATGGATGGCACCATTCCGAAGAAGCACATCGCGACCTTGCTCAACCAGATCAAGGGGATGGAAGACCGTTATGGCTTACGCTGCATGAACGTCTTTCACGCAGGAGATGGCAACATGCACCCGCTGATTCTGTTTGATGGTTCGGATGCGGATCAGTGGCATCGTGCCGAAAACTTTGGTAACGAGATTCTGGAGGCCTGTGTGGCCCTGGGTGGCACGGTGACAGGTGAACACGGGGTAGGGATCGAGAAGATCAACACCATGTGTGTACAGTTCAACGAGAAAGAGCGGGATGCCTTCTTTGGTGTCAAAGCGGCTTTCGATCCGGCCAGACTGCTCAACCCGGACAAAGCAATTCCGACCCTGCACCGCTGCGCTGAATACGGCCGCATGCACGTGCATCACGGCCAGATGCCCCATGCGGATTTACCGCGCTTCTAGATGCTGGAATAACATCCATGAGTGATTTGACAAACGACTTGGTCACGCAGATCCGCGATACGGCGGCTGCGGGTGGTCGACTGACGATTGAGGGTGGCGCTAGCAAACGCTGGTACGGCAATCCGGTGCAAAATGGCGCAGTGCTGCGGACGACCGGCCATACCGGCATTGTGGACTACGATCCGGCCGAACTGGTGCTGACTGCCCGTGCGGGGACGCCGCTTGCCGAGCTCGAGCAGGTACTGGCTGATCGTGGCCAGATGCTGGCCTTCGAACCGCCGCGCCATAGTGTCAATGGTGTGTCAGGTGCCACACTGGGCGGCGCCGTGGCGACGGCGCTCTCTGGTCCGGGTCGTGCATTTGCAGGGGGTGTTCGTGATTTTGTGCTCGGGTTGCATGTGATCGATGGCAAAGGCGATGTGCTTAAGTTTGGTGGTCAGGTCATGAAAAACGTGGCGGGTTATGACGTTTCGCGATTGATGACCGGTTCGCTGGGTGTCCTGGGGCTGATCTCCCAGGTGTCGCTCAAGGTGTTGCCGGTCCCACCGGCGACGGCGACCTTGCGCTTTGAAATGGATGCAGCCCGCGCCAATGATCAGATCAATGCCTGGTCGGGTCGCCCCTTGCCCCTGTCTGCAACGGCCTGGCAGGCCGGTGTACTGCATGTCCGTCTGTCGGGTGCACGCGCGGCGGTGGATTCGGCCATCCAGCAGCTGGGCGGTGTTCGTTTCAACGAGGTAGATGCGGCATCGCTATGGACGAGTTTGCGTGACCAGAGTGCCGCATTCTTCAGCCAAGGCTCGGCAACGGCGGTGTTGTGGCGTCTGTCTTTGCCACAGACGGCACGGGTTGTGACCGCGCAGGATATCCAAGGCGCAGATGATCAACTGATCGAGTGGGGCGGTGCGCAGCGCTGGGTCTGGTCTGATGATGCGGCAGAGAAAGTGCGCGATCTGGCACGAAGTCTGGGGGGGCACGCGGTGTGCTTCGATAATCGTCAGGCGCAACGCATCGGCTTACTGGAGGTGTTTGATCGACCGTCCGCAGCGTTGATGGCTGTGCATCAGCGGCTGAAACAGACCTTTGACCCGCAGGGTGTTTTCAATCCTGGTCGTCTGTACCGGGATATGTGAGAGTGATGTTATGCAGGTAAATATTGCGCCCGGATTCCTAAATGACGAGGACATCGGTACCGTCAAGTCGATTATTAACAAGTGCGTGCATTGTGGCTTCTGTACGGCGACGTGCCCGACCTATCAGGTGCTGGGAGACGAGCTGGATGGTCCTCGTGGCCGTATCTATCTGATGAAGGAAATGGTCGAGGGGGCACCGGTCACGGCCAAGACCCAATCCCATCTGGATCGCTGCCTGACCTGCCGTAACTGCGAATCGACCTGTCCGTCTGGGGTTCGCTATGGGCGTTTGGTGGATATCGGCCGGCGCTATATTGATGAACGTGTTCGTCGCCCCTTGTTGCAGAAGATGCAGCACTGGCTGATTCGGGAAACGCTGAGCCGTCGTACGCTGTTTGGTGGCTTATTTGCTCTGGCCCGTTTCGTCCGCCCGGTGATGCCGGCGGCCCTGAAGAAAAAGATCCAGGTCGTTCAGCCGGCAGGTACCTGGCCGGTCAATGCCGCGCGTCATCCGAATGCCCGACAGATGCTGTTGCACCTGGGTTGTGTGCAGCCGGCGCTGATGCCTAATGTGGATGCGGCGACGGCACGGGTTTTTGACAAGCTGGGTGTTCATCTGATCATCGCATCCGAGGCCGGGTGTTGTGGTGCCATTCGCCAGCACCTGAATGACCATGAGGGTGCGCATACGCAGATCAAGGCCAATATTGATGCTTGGTGGCCTTACGTGGAACAGGGGCTGGAAACCATCGTGATCAATGCCTCGGGTTGTGGCGTGATGATCAAGGATTATGGCGAGCTGCTGGCCAATGATGCCGCGTATGCCGAGAAGGCGAAGCGTATCTCGGCCATGACGAAAGATCTGAGTGAGATTCTGCCAGCGTATGCACCAGCGCTCGAGGCACTGGTGGCCGCCAAACAGGCGGACGGTTTGCCTGAGCAAGTGACGTACCACCCGCCGTGTACTCTGCAGCATGGGCAGAAGATTCGTGGTGCGGTTGAGGTCTTGCTCGGAAAATTGGGTGTCACCGTGCGTCTCTGCAACGAAAGCCATTTGTGTTGTGGGTCAGCTGGTACCTATTCCATGCTGCAGCCCGCTATGTCACAAACCCTGCTGGATCGGAAACTGACCAATATTCTCAAAACATCGCCCGATGAAATCGTCTCGGGTAATGTGGGGTGTATTAACCACCTGCAGTCGGGCACCGAGCTGCCGGTGCGTCACTGGGTGGAACTGATTGATCGCATGATCTGAGGTTTTTATGAGTAAAAACACCACGCTGCCGTGCACCGATGTCTATTTTTTCTGCACATGCCTCGTTGATCTCTTTGTGCCTCAGGCCGGGCTGGATGCCGTCACATTACTGGAGCGTTCTGGGGTGCGGGTGCATTTTCCGGAAGATCAGACCTGTTGCGGTCAGCCGGCTTATACCAGTGGCCAACCGGATGAGGCAAGAGCGGTCGCACGCCAACAGCTGAATCTGTTTCCCGAGCCCTGGCCGATTGTTCTGCCTTCAGGCTCATGCGCCGGCATGATGCGACATCATTATGCGACTTTGTTCAAAGGTACTGCCGATGCCGAAGCTGCCAATAATGTCTCCCATCGTGTCTGGGAACTGTCCGAGTTTCTGACATCGGTGCTGGGCGTCAAATTGACCGACGGTGGTGCACCGGTGAGCGTCGTCCTGCATACATCGTGCTCGGCACGCCGTGAGACGGATGCGTTACAGACAACCCGAGCATTGTTGGGGCAGCTGGACCAGGTGACACTGAAAATCCAGGATCATGAATCGGAATGTTGTGGCTTTGGCGGTTTGTTCAGCGTCCGTCATCCGGAAATCTCCGGAGGTATCGTGCGAGACAAGGTAGCGGCCATTTCGCAGAGTGGCGCTGACGTGCTGATTACCGGCGATTGTGGCTGCATGCTCAATATTACGGGCCATGCAAAAAAAGTGGGTGCAGACATCCAGGGTATGCACCTGGCGAGTTTTCTTCTGGCGCGTAACCTGGGACTAACCAATGAGGATAAATCATGAGCCAGGCCCGCAAACAGATCCTGAACCGGTTGCGCTCGGCTCAGCCGCCCGTATTACCGCTACCGGATGTCTCTGATTTTTATGCCGAACAGCCGAAGGAAGATCTGCAGACGCGGATCGAGCGACTGGTATTGAATCTGTCTAATGCCATGGCCGAGGTACATCGCACCACGACTGCGGGTCTGGCCGGTGCACTGACGGCAGTGATGCGCCAGAAAAATCTGCAATCGCTGGCGGTCGGCCCAGAGATCCTGTCGCAGCAGGCCTTGTGCGAATCGCTGCGTGCGGCCTGTACCGTATTGCCGGTGATTGCGGCTCATACCGAGACACCGGCGTTATTCACTCACGTGGATGCCGGTCTGACCCGATCGCGGGCATCGATTGCCGAAACGGGCACCATCGTGCTCTGGAGCGGACCACAGTCGCCCCGTTTGTTGTCGCTGGTACCGCCGGTGCATATTGTGGTGGTCGATGCCCATCAGGTGGTTGGGACGTTATTTGACCTGATGCAGCAGCAAGGCTGGTCAGAGGGCATGCCGACCAATGTGGTTCTGGTTTCCAGTCCGTCTAAAACGGCTGATATTCAGCAGACGTTGGCCTATGGCGCGCATGGACCGAAGCAGCTGGTCGTCATGCTCGTGGAGGATGCACGATGAGTCAGCCCTTGCATTTTGTGCCGGTGAGCGAGTTCCGAGATCGCGCCAAACAGGTAGTCGCCAACCCGGATTTACAGAAGAGTCTGCGTGGTGCCATGGATTTTCTGCAGGCCAAACGGTCAGCGCAGTTTCCTGATGATGCAGCGCTGCAGCGGCTGCGCTCGCTCGGCGAACAGATTCGTCAATACAGTCTGGCCAAACTGCCGGATCTGCTGGTGCAGCTTGAAAGCCAGCTTACGGCCAATGGTATCCAGGTGCACTGGGCATCCACACCGGCCGAAGCCAACCGGATCTTTATCGACATCGCTAAGCGGCATGATGCACGTTCTGTCATCAAGGGTAAATCCATGGTCAGCGAGGAAGTCGAGCTGAACCATGCGTTGCAGGAAGCCGGTATTGATGCGCTGGAATCCGATATGGGGGAATACATCGTCCAGTTGGCCGATGAGAAACCCTCTCATATCATCATGCCGGCGATTCATAAGACCAAGGTAGAGATCGCCGAGCTATTTGCCGAGCGTATTCCCGGTGTGGACTACACCGACTCCGTGGATGAGTTGATCCAGATCGGTCGCCGGGTACTCCGGGAAAAGTTTGCCAATGCTGATATCGGCGTCTCCGGCGTTAATGTCATGGTGGCCGAGACGGGAACCCTGTGTCTGGTTGAGAACGAAGGCAATGGTCGTATGAGTACCACGGTGCCGCGTGTACATATTGCGATAACCGGTATCGAGAAGGTCGTGGACAAGCTCGAGCATGTGCCACCCTTGCTCAGCCTGCTGACACGCTCAGCGACGGGTCAGGCTATTACTACCTACGTGAATATGATTTCGTCGCCACGCAAACCGGATGAACTGGATGGTCCGGACACGGTACATCTGATTCTGCTCGACAACGGGCGTACACAGGCTTATGCCGACGATCAGCTACGATCAACCCTGCAGTGCATCCGTTGCGGTGCCTGTATGAATCATTGCCCGGTCTATACCCGGGTTGGGGGGCATGCCTACGGCACGACGTACCCAGGCCCGATCGGCAAAATCATCTCGCCGCATTTGTTGGGGCTGGATGCGACCTACAGTCTGGCAACGGCCTCGACCTTATGCGGTGCCTGTGCCGAAGTGTGTCCGGTCAAGATTCCGATTCCGGATCTGCTGATCCGCCTGCGGACCGAGGCCTATCAGAATCCGGCAACCGCCAGTGATGCGGTACGAGGCGCCGGTTCGGCGTATTCTTCCGTGGCGATGGCGCTCTGGCATGGCTGGGCGGCAACCTACCGTTACCCGAAACTCTACCGTCTGTTTACCTGGTGCGCGTCGCGTTTCCGTTTTCTAACGCCACGGAAGCAGGGAGGGTGGACCATCAACCATCAGGCGATGCAGCCAGCATCACGACGCTTCCGGGATCAGATCCGGAAATAGTTCGGAAACACTTCAGAAGCAGACGGTTGGTTACTTGAGGAAGTAGATGATGGTCATCGCGCTACCCACGCCGATGACCAGTCGCTTGAGCCACAGGGCAGGTAGGTAACGGGCAATGTGTGCGCCGACCATACCACCCAGCGTGGCCGTCATCACCATGAGTAGGGTATAGGGCCAGTTAATCGCACCAGCGATGATGAAGGTGAGTGCCGAGACGGTATAGGTCACAGCGGAGATCCAGTTTTTTAGTGCATTGAGCTCCTGCACGTTTTCAATGCCCTGGATCGCTAATGCAGCGAGTGTCAGAATACCCTGACCGGCACCGAAGAAGCCCCCATACACGGTCACCAGAAACTGAAAAAAGAGACCACCTTTGCTATGCGGCTGATCGTCCGTTTGATGAATGCCTAATCGAGCCTTGGTTTTGACGACCAGGCCACTGATCTGTTTGCTGAAAGCGAAGAGGGCTGTGGCGACCAGGAGTAGCCAGGGGATGAGTTGGGTGAAGGCCTTGTTCGAGATGGCGAGCAGTAGCAGACCGCCGGCAATGCCACCAATCGCCGCAACAATCGTCAGAGCAATGACCCATTCCCGATGTTTTGCCAGCTCACGACGATAGACCCAGGCGCTGGATAAGCTCGCCGGCCAGAGGGCAACCGTATTGCTGGCGTTGGCAGTGACCGGAGGTACGCCGGCGGCCAATAGCGCTGGGAAAGAGAAGAATGTACCGCCGCCAGCGAGTGCATTCATGGCACCGGCCAGAAAGGCGCCGCCGGCGACCAGTAGAAGTCCTATCGGGTCAGCAAAAAAGTCCATGGTTGTCATTCTAAAAAAAATGGGGTCGCAGAGCGACCCCAAATGCTCCAGAGGGAGAGCGGGAGTTACTTGCCAAGCTTTCTGGGGAAGGCGAACTGTGCGTAAGCCTGTTCCGAGACGTTGAACCACGAGAATTCGAGGTTACGGAACTGGCGCCACGGTTCGTAGATCTTCTTGAAATCCGGGTTTTTGGCGGCAGTTTCTTCCAGAACTTCGTTGGCAGCCTTGAAAGAGGCTTCCATGATCTCGTTAGAGAACTTGTTCAGCTTAGCGCCAGCCTTTTGCAGTCGAGCCAGGGCTGCCGGGTTTTTGAAGTCATACTCGGCCAGCATACGGACGTTGGTTTCGGCAGCGGCAACTTCCAGAATCTGCTGGTAGTTCTTCGGCAGCTTGTCCCATTCCTTCTTGTTGATCATGACGGAGAACTGGGTTGCCGGTTCCCACCATGCCGGGTAGTAATAGTTCGGGGCGACCTTATACAGACCGAGCTTTTCATCATCGTACGGGCCGATCCATTCGGCGGCATCAATGGTGCCTTTTTCCAGCGAGGCGTAGATGTCGCCGGCCGGAATCTGTTGAGGTACAGCACCCAGCTTTTCAAGCACTTTACCGGCGAAGCCGCCGACGCGCATCTTCAGACCCTTGTAGTCGGAAACCGTTTTAATCTGCTTGCGATACCAGCCACCCATCTGACAGCCCGAGTTACCGGCAGCCAGGCTGACGATGTTGTACTGCGCATAGAAGTCTGCCAGCAGCTTCTGACCACCGCCGTAGTAATACCAGGCGTTCTGGGCGCGGGCCGTCATGCCAAACGGTACCGAACAGTCAAAGGCAAAGGCTTCGTTTTTACCGAAGAAGTAATAGGGTGCCGTATGGCAACACTCAATCGTACCGTCCTTGACGGCATCCATCACCTGCAGTGCAGGAACAATCTCACCGCCGGCAAACGAGCGGATTTCGAAGTTGCCTTCGCTTAGCTCCAGGACGCGCTTGCAGAAATCTTCACCGCCGCCGTACACCGTGTCCAGCGTCTTCGGAAAGCTCGAAGCTAAGCGCCATTTGATCTTGGGCGTGGCGGCAATGGCGGGCGCCGACGTGATCAGGGTTGCCGTGCCGGCAGCGGCGCCGATACCGACATTCTTTAGAAAATTACGACGATCCATGTTGTGTCTCCTGAGGTTTTTTTGGTTGAGCCTAATTACTTCTTCCCACCGGGCTCATCGGTTGAGATCTTGAATTGATTGTTGGAGCTGTCGCCAGTGGCTGCTGGTTGCGGTTCCTCTTCGACTTCGATCACGATTTCTGCCTGGCTGTCATCAAATACTTCTTTCTTCTCGACAGAGACGAGGTCCGGGAAGGCGATGATCAGCGCAACCATGATGATCTGGATGACGACAAAGGGAATGGCGCCCCAGTAAATCTGGCTGGTCGTAACGGGCTCCATGGATTTGCCGGTAATCTTGTCGATGTACTTTTTACCCGGTGCGACGGAGCGTAGGTAGAAGAGGGCAAAACCGAATGGTGGGTGCATGAAGGAGGTTTGCATGTTGACACCGAGCAGCACACCAAACCAGATCAGATCAATACCCATCTTCTCGGCCACCGGGCCAACCAGCGGCACCAGAATGAAGGCCAGCTCGAAGAAGTCGAGGAAGAAGGCCAGCACGAAGAACATGATGTTCACGGCAATCAGGAAGCCCAGTTCGCCACCTGGCAGCGAGGTCAGCAGGTGCTCAACCCACAGATCGCCGTTGACGCCGCGGAATACCAGGCCAAAGACCGTGGCGCCGACCAGAATAAACAGCACGAATGAGGAGAGCTTGGCCGTTGAATCCACGGCCTGACGTACCAGACCCCAGTTCAGTTTCTTCTTCGACATGGCGAGCAGCAGTGCGCCGCTGGCACCCATGGCGCCACCCTCTGTTGGTGTAGCAATACCCAGGAAGATGGTGCCAAGAACCAGGAAGATCAGGAAGAGTGGGGGAACGAGTACCAGTAGCGAGCGGATCAGTAGTTTGCTACCGGTGAGCGAGCGGGCTTCTAGCGGCAGTGCCGGGGCATGGCTGGGCTTGAAGAAGGCCACAAGTGCGACATAGCCGACATACATACCAGTCAGAACCAGGCCCGGGATCATGGCACCGGCATACATATCACCTACGGAGCGACCCAGCTGGTCGGCCATGATGATGAGCACCAGCGATGGCGGAATGATCTGGGCCAGGGTACCGGAGGCGGCAATGACCCCTGAAGCGAGACGGCGGTCATAACCATAGCGCAGCATGATCGGCAGCGAGATCAGACCCATCGAGATCACTGAGGCGGCAACCACACCCGTGGTCGCAGCAAGCAGGGCACCCACAAAGATGACGGCAAAAGCCAAGCCGCCACGGATTGGGCCAAACAGCTGACCAATGGTGTCGAGCAGATCTTCGGCCATGCCGGATCGTTCGAGAATCAGACCCATGAAGGTGAAGAACGGAATGGCCAAGAGTGTATCGTTGGCCATGATGCCGAATACGCGATTGGGCAATGCCTGCAGGAAGTCCGGTGTAAACATGCCCATGCCGATACCCAGGAGGGCGAACATCAGGCCGTTAGCCGCCAGGGCAAAGGCCACCGGGTAGCCTGAAAGCAGAAAGACGACGAGGCCGATAAACATGATCGGCGCCATGTAATCGCCGATGATCGGGTTCAGAAACTCTAATGGCATTTTGGCGCTCCCTTATTTGTTGCCGGTTGTTGCTTCGGCAACTTCGACAGCGTCCGGCGTGGCCCCATGGCCGCCGCCTTTTTCAAATTCTTTGCCATCAATCAGGCCTTGCAGGAATGCAAAGCGCTTGATCACCTCGGAAACGCCTTGTAACAGTAGCAGCGTAAAGCTCACTGGAATCAGGAGCTTTGCTGGCCAAACAATCAGACCGCCCGCATTGCTGGAATTTTCCATGCTGGCGATTGAATCCCAGGCAAAGGGGATGGCTGCCCACAGGATCACCAGGCACATCGGGATCAGAAAGAGGAGGCCGCCAATGATGTCAATCCATGCGTGAACACGGGGGGAATAACGTCCCGTGACCACGTCAATACGGATGTGCTCATTACACTTCAGTGTCCAGGGGGAGCAGAGCAGGAAGGTGCCTGCGAAGAGGTACCACTGCAGTTCCAGCCAGGCGTTGGAGCTCATGCTGAAGCCATAGCGGATTAGTGCATTAATGGTGCTGACCAGCACCGCACCAAGAATCAGCCAGGCGGCGGCTTTGCCGATCCTAGTGTTGATCGCGTCAATGAGGCGCGAGAAGGACAGAAGTGCGTGCACGTAGAGTCTCTCTGTTATTAGGTTGGTTATAGTTGAAGCGTAGATCTCACTATAAGAGTAATCGATTACGCGAGCCATGAAAAAAATTCAATACCGCCGCTAGGGGTATGAAAATAATTGGCCGGACTCAGGAAAAAATCCCGTCCCGGAAAAAGAAACCCCGGCCAAATGGCCGGGGCTCTCATCAGGCCTGTTTCTTATCTCTATAAGTGGGTTTGGCCGGATTCTCCTCGTCCGGGGTACAACTTTACCGGACAGCACATCCTCTCCCATGGATGTGAGATGAAATATACAGAGATAACCTTACTGATTTATGACAAATTTGTCATTAGGATATAAATTATTCTTATATGACAGCAGGTTAAATTGGTGTTTGAACCAGGAAGCGTTAAGCTGTTATTTATGACTCTGAATAAGCGACAAAAGATCGTATTGGCGATCAGTCTTCCTGTTCTACTGCTTCTGGGTGCTGTTTTTTACCTGGGGCATCGCTTGGACGCAGGAAAAATCATGCAGATTGCCGCCGGTCAGGTGAAATCGGCGACAGGACGGGATCTACAGGTTCGTGGTCCGATCTCTGTAACGGTTTTTCCCAGGATTTCGATCACCGCAGAGCAGGTGACGTTGAGTAATCCTATGTGGGCTACGGATCCCGAGATGTTGAGCGCGGGTCGTGTCGCGTTCAGTTTGCGTTGGGCACCGTTGTTTCACCAGCGGATCGAAATCGATGATGTCAGCGTAGAACGGGCCGTGTTGTCCCTGCAGGCTGCACCCGCAGGGCACGGCACAGCAGGGAGCTGGGTGCTGAATGCCGCACCGGATGCTGCAATAGCCTCAGACGACTCATTTGTCTTTGATTTGAATCGTATGCATCTGAGTCAGGTACAGGTGAATTACCGGGATCAGACACAGGCGATCAGCCAATCCTTGACGATTAATCAACTGGATATCCGGGAATCGGGCCGGCAGTCATTGCTTGAGGGTGCATTGGTCCTGAATGCTCTCCCGATAGGCGTGAAGGGGAAAACCACCTCGTTAACACGTTTGATGGCGGCCGGGGATGCTTCTCTTGAGTTGCTGGATGTCGATCTGAACCTGACCTTGGCTGGCCAGCCCGCCCTTATGCAGGGGACGCTGAATGTGGCTTCGGCTCATTCACCCACAGTCAGTCTGAAAATTCAGAGTCAGGCTATGGATTTACGTCAGCTGATTCCGGCTATGTCAGCCGTACAGGCTCGGGGGGCACATGGCGTGTCCTCCGGTAGCAACGCTCAACGGCTGTTTAGTGACACACCGATTGGTATGGATCAGTGGCCGAGCTGGCAGGGGCATGTGTCCCTCGATATCGGCTCACTGACTTTGCCGGATGGCCTGACTCTGAAGCAATTGAGTACGACAGTCGTGGCGGATACCGACAGTCAGCTAGTTTCCCAAGACAGCCTAACCATCACGCCCTTGAGCTTTCAGCTGGGCGAAGGACGGGTGACGGCGAGCGGCACCGTGTCGGGTGTGCATGGTGCTCAGCCGGCCATTCAGGTGCGCGGTTATGCCACTGGCTTTACGCTCGGGCACCTGATGGCCCAGCTCGGAGAAAGCCGGCAACTGTCTGGCGGACCAACGGTGGTGGCTTTTCATCTGAATAGCCGGGGGGTAACACCTCATGGGATTGCGGCTAATCTGTCGGGCGAAGCGCAGGTATCGGTTGGACCAGCCGTCGTGAGCAGCGCTCTGTTTAATAATAGTGGCGACTTTCTGGTCAGTGTGCTGAATGCCATTAATCCGCTTCGCAAGAGTACGGACCAGAATAATGTGCAGTGTATGGTTGCCTATCTGCCGATCCAGAACGGCCTGGTACGGATTAACCAGAGTGTGGGTATGCGCTCGGATCGTCTGGATGTAACCCTCGATGGTCGTTTGAATCTCGGTGCCGAAACGCTGGCACTAAAAATCTACCCGCAGCAACGCTCGGGCCTGACGACCGGGGTGAATCCCGCTGGCCTGGTTCAGATTAACGGTACCTTGATGAATCCCAGTATGGGCATCAATAAAACCGGCGTTGTTAAACAGGCTGCCGGGGTGGGGCTGGCTATTGTGACCGGCGGTGTGTCACTGATCGCTCAGAATGCTGCATCCGTAGTGACGCGCTCCAATCCCTGTGATAACGTGCTGCGGCCATGGTCGCAGGTGGCCGGTGGCCTGGCCATCAATCACTGACAAGGAAGATCTCTTGAACGTTCGTAACTCTCTTCGGGGGCTGGCCATGATTGTCATCGGCGTAGCGTCGCTCATGCCGACTGTACATGCCCAGCAGGCACAGGATGTGGAAATCCGTCCGGTGCCGGTGTCAGAGATACCGCCGCAATACCGAGCCGATGCGCCGCGACCCCGTAAGCCATTTCTGGTGCGCTATACGTGTCCGGAGAGTGGTCGTTTAGTCGTAACTTTTGATAATGCCCAGCAAACGGCGACCATCGAAAGTGGCAACATCACGCGTTATCTGCGTCAAGGGATGAGTGCCAGCGGCGCCCGCTATGTGAATTCGGACGCGTCCTATGTGTTCTGGATTAAGGGCAAGGATGTGACCATCAACGGTCGCGAGACCTGCGTGGCAGACTGACGGCGCGCCGTTCATTTTTTTGCAGCATCTCCAGATACCACGGAAACTCCAGACCCAGCTTACGTTCCAGTTCCACAGCCACTGGTTTCAGCCGATCCCATAGGGGCTGAAAGTCCGGATTCTTGAAGGCAAAGGCAATCTGGTTGCCACCATCGCGGACTTTCAGTGACAGTACACGGTCATCGAAACAATGGGCCAGTTGTGCCAGAGGGTCCTCGTATCCGGCTTTGTCGCCGGCCAGATTCATGACCAGAATGCCGTTGGCCGAAAGTTTATTGTAAGCCTGTGCATAGAAATCCGGGCTTGAGAGTTCGGGAGCAATTCCCAGACCATCAAAGGCATCGACCATGATGACATCTGTTCGTAGATCATGTGTGGGTAGATAGGCGGTGGCATCGGCACACAGAATCCGGAAACGCTCATTATCTACCGGTACCTTGAAGGCATCACGGAAGGCGATCACATCCGGATCAATTTCCACGACCGTGATGTCGGCTCTGGGCAGATGCTGGTAACAGAATTTAGCCAGCGAGCCGCCTCCCATACCGAGCAGCAACAAGCCTTTGGGCCGTGGATAAAACGGCAGAAAAGCCATCATTTTTCGGGTGTAGGCCAGATCCAGGACGTCCGGACGATTGATCTGCATGGTGCTCTGCACCAGGCTCAATGTGAAGTACAACGTCAGCAGACCTTCGGATTCCACCAGAAACGGTCGTCCGTAGGTGCCGCGCTTCAGCTGCGCACTTAATGCGGCCGCGTCGGCAGCGGGAGGTTCCAGCAGACGTACCACCCCCAGTTCGGTATCAAACGGGCTTGGTAGTTCAAAAAGCGCAGCGGTCATGTCGACAGTATAATCCGGAGGTCTTTGATGAAATCCACCCAGGAAGCGCCCAATGGTTAGTTCCCGATCGAACAAGATGGAATCCCTTATTTTTGCCAGCCGCTGGTTGCAGGCGCCACTGTATCTGGGGCTGATTGTTGCCCAGGTCGTTTATGTCTACCAGTTCATGATTGAACTCAAGCACTTGGCGGTGGGTGCCTTTACCGAACATGTGAGCGAAACCGTCATCATGCTTTCGGTGCTCGGCCTCATCGATGTAGTGATGATTGCCAATCTGCTGATCATGGTGATCGTTGGCGGTTATGAAACCTTTGTTTCCCGTCTGCATCTGGATAACCACCCCGATCAGCCGGAATGGCTCTCGCATGTGAATGCCGGCGTGCTGAAGGTCAAACTTTCAACCGCCATCATCGGGATCTCGTCGATCCATCTTCTCAAGACCTTTATCAATGCCGCCAACCTAGATAACCACACGATCATGTGGCAGGTCATTATTCACATTGTGTTCCTGTTCTCGGCACTGGCGATGGTGATGGTCGACAAGCTCATGAACCAGTCCTTGCTGATCAGCAAGGCGGCTCATGAAGCGCATTGACAACGGTTCAGTGCATCTGTTGCTCACGGTGTCTATGGATGGAGTTGACATGCCCCTGATGAAACTTGTGAACTTTCTGCGTCTGGTGGGGGTCATACTCTGTATCGGTGTCACGGTTCAGGTCTCTGCCGCCGAGGTGCCGCTACCCAGACCGGGTACTCATCTTGATGGTATGGCACCGGCGCCGATTACCGTGGTTGATCCGCTCCGTTCGACCCCGTTAAAGCCGGTCGAGGTGACGTATACAGGGTATCCGGCGCTGCCGCTGCTCGATGTCTGGTTAGGAGAGGGCTGGCGCCGGCCCGACGCAGTTATCGGGTTTGAGGCCCGTGATGGTTATCTTTCCATGATTCCGGCGGCACGGTTGTTACGTTATCCGGCCTACCTGGTTTATGCCCGTGCCGATGGCGATGACTTCAGTGTGGAAACGCCCCCGTTAAACCATCGGGTCAGCCTGGGGCCATGGTATCTGGTCTGGGATAATCTACTGCATTCCGAACTGCAAGCGGATGGTGCCACCTACTGGCCGTATCAGGTGACTAAAGTGACCATCATGGATGCCAGTCGTCTTTCACGGCTATACCCGTCCATGTTGCCGGAGCGCTACCGGCCTGGTGCGGCGCTGACGGAAAAATACTGTCTCTCCTGCCATCAGGTGAACGGGGTTGGCGGTACCAGGATGCCGCTTGATCTGGGGCAATGGGCTGCCGGTCAATCGTTTGCCCGGTTTGCCACCTGGGTGCTGGATCCCTCGGGTAAAAATCCGCTGACGGCGATGCCGGCGCTTGCGGCAGAACGTCCGGCGGCTGATCGTCAGATGATGGCCCGCCAGATTTATGGCTATCTACGTGCTGTTGGCGCTCTGGGTAAGTAATTACTGGCCGGATTTAAGAATGATCACGCCGCCGATGATCATGGCGGCGCCGAGCCAGCGGAGCAGGGATGATTGCTCGCCAAAGAGCAGAATGCCCAGCATAAATGTGCCGGCTGCACCGATGCCGGTCCAGACCGCATAGGCTGTCCCGATCGGAATCGCTTTCTGGGCAAGCCACAACAGCCAGGCGCTCAGTACGATTGACACCCCGGAAAACCCGAACCAGACCATTTGACGTAGGCCGTCGTTGGCTTGCGCCAGTTTATAACCGAGCGGCCAGCCGATTTCACAGATACCGGCCAGAATGAGTAGAAGCCAGGGATTGCTCATAGAGATTCTCAGTAGCCGGATTCGGCACAGCGTAAGGTACCGGCACGAATGGCCTGCATGAAGACGTCGTAATCGGCCAGATTCTGCTCGGCGTAGGATTGTGCGAAGCGGACGAGGGCGTCGTCCAGACGTTCACTCTGGCCGCAATACCCTGCCAGCAGCGCTGGGTCGCCGGAGCGGGCGTGCGCATTGGCCAGCGCCCAGCCGAAGAGTGATGCATAGTCCGGGAACTCGTTGATACCGATGTCGCCTTTGCCGGTGCCGATCGAGATACCGCCTTTCATGTCGCGCAGCTGTCGGAGATAGAAGTCACTGTCCCGGGTGGTGCCATAGCCGAGAAAAAGATCGGGCGCCCCCTGGATTAAGCGTTGGCCATAAACGACCCGTTCACCCTGGGATCGGAACTGGTGGTCGGGAAAGTAGGGGGCAAGTACAGAGCGTTGCGCCCGTTTGTTTTGTAGGAACAGCGGATCGGAGTCATCGAGTCCCTCCATGTAGAGAATCCAGCAGCCGAGACCAACGCTGCCGACGCCGACCACCTTGCGTGCGTAATCGATAATGCGGTAGCGATCCAGTACATGCCGACGATCAGATGCCAAGGAGCGGGCATAGGTTTTTAAACCTTCATCGAGCATATCGATAATCGGTGTGCCATACATGGTCTTATCAAGATGCATGACAAAGGGCGGATTATCGATAAACGTGCGATGCTGCCCTACGCATTCGGTCAGTTTGCCCAGCACACCCTGATTGGTATTGCTGCGGGCCTTGGCAATCTGAGTCCGAACGTAGAGCTGAGATGCCGCTTTAATGCCTGTGACTTTGGCCCGCAACAGCAAATGCTGTTCATCAATATAGGATCGGGCCAGGTCAAGATAGGGCATCTCGGCATATTCAGCCATGTGCTCGCGGTACTTGCGAGACATGCGACGGATGATCATTTCACCATAAACGTTGTCCTGTCCGAGGGCATGGGCGGCAATCATGGCACTGGCGGCCAGTCGCTTCAGGTCCCAGTCAAAGTGTCCGGGCAGGGTTTCATCGAAATCATTGATGCCGAAAACCAGGCGTCGCTCTGTGGTTGAAAAGAATCCGAAATTGCTGACGTGCATATCCCCGCAGAGCTGCACATGAATCGCCGGCGAGGACAGCGGTGCCAGATCCTGGGCCATGATGGCGGCGCCACCCCGGAAAAAGGCAAAAGGATCCACTGCCATACGGGCATGGCGGATGGGGATCAGATCCGGAAAACGGGACTCTGCCTGACGGGCGATGATATTCACCGCATCGAGTCGACGATGCTTGATCGGGTAGTCGCCTAGAGTGCTTCGTGGCGTTTTCTGGCGATAAGCTTTGCCCATTACCATCCGGTCTTTCACGGAAAGCGGAGCGCGGATAAACGATTTCAGGGTTTCATGTGCCATAGCGTAATGATGCCGCAAGCCAGGGTGCCTGGGAAATATTGCTTGATGATCGGCTGCATCGCTAGTGTTATGTTGATCTTGTGTCGGTTTTGCAACAATTTTGCTGTATTGCACAAAATTTTCTTGACAGGGGTTTTGAGGGCTCTAT
>CAYLWV010000017.1:0-23879 GCA_964387485.1 uncultured Dechloromonas sp.
ATAAAGTTATTCTCATCGGCAACCTGGGTGCAGACCCGGAAACCCGTTACACCACGTCTGGCGATGCCGTCTGCAATATCCGACTGGCGACCACCGATACCTGGCGAGATAAGGCCAGCGGTGAGCAGCGTGAAGCCACCGAATGGCACCGTGTCGTTTTCTACCGTCGGTTGGCAGAAATTGCCGGCCAGTACCTGAAAAAAGGCTCTCAGGTCTACATTGAGGGTCGTATCAAAACCCGCAAATGGCAGGACAAAGATGGCCAGGAGCGCTACACGACTGAAGTCGAAGCGACCGAAATGAAAATGCTGGGCCGCCGTGAAGGCCAGGGTGAGCCTGTCAGTCGTGATGATCCGTTTGCGCCGGCCGCCTCAGTGGGTGGCAATGTCAGCCGTCGTCCGCCGGCCAATGTGGCGGATCTGGACGACGATATTCCGTTCTGATCTGTTTCTAACAATTCGGCGTTAGTGTCGTTCGTTCTTGGTAGTTGGGAGTCAGTATGTCGGCAGTAACGTCGAATTCAGAACTGAGTGATAGCCAGAAAACGAGCATGAAACTGCTCGTCCTGGGGGCTCTCGGGGTGGTGTATGGTGATATCGGTACCAGCCCTCTCTATGCATTCAAGGAAGTTTTTGCCGGAAATCATCCGATCCCGCTGACGGAAGCCAACGTCTTTGGTGGTCTGTCGATGATTTTCTGGGCGCTGATGATCATTGTCTCGCTCAAATATGTTGTGTTTATCCTGCGTGCCGATAACCGGGGCGAAGGCGGCATGATGGCGCTGATCGCGCTGGCCCTGCATGAAGCGCAAGGAAAACCCAAACGTGCCAAATGGATCATGCTGGCCGGTATTCTGGGAACCGCGATGTTCTATGGGGATGGCATGGTCACACCGGCCATTTCCGTATTAGGCGCTGTTGAAGGTTTGGGGGTGGTTGCGCCTCAGCTGCAAAGCGTGGTGATCCCGATTTCCATTATCATTTTGGCCGGCCTGTTCCTCTTCCAGAAACATGGTACCGCGAAGGTGGGAGCCTTCTTTGGGCCGGTGATGGGTGTGTGGTTTGCGGTCCTGGCGGCTATGGGGATTTTCAATGTCGTTCAGAATCCTTATGTGCTGCTGGCATTGAACCCCATGTATGCCATCCATCTGCTCGTCGATAACCCGCATATGGCAGTGTATGCCATGGGCAGCGTGGTACTGGCCGTCACGGGGGCAGAGGCGCTCTACGCGGATATGGGGCATTTCGGACGGAAGCCGATCCGTCTGGCTTGGGCGTTCTTTGTGCTGCCGGCGCTGGTGATCAACTATTTCGGGCAGGCGGCGTTGGTGTTGGCTAATCCGGATGCGGTTGATAATCCTTTTTACATGGGGGTGCCAGAATTCCTGCGTTTCCCACTGGTCTGTCTGGCCACTTGTGCCGCAGTCATTGCCTCGCAGGCGGTGATTACCGGAGCATTTTCAATGACGCGTCAGGCCATGCAGCTGGGCTTCGTGCCACGTATGCAGGTACAGCACACCTCGGAAAAAGAGCAGGGCCAGATTTACATGCCGGGGGTCAACTGGTTGCAGCTGACCGCGGTGATTCTGCTGGTGCTGACCTTCAAATCCTCCAATAATTTGGCCGCAGCCTACGGCTTAGCTGTAACGGGCGACATGGTCATTACCTCGCTGTTGGCGGTGGTGGTGGCCGCAAAGATCTGGAACTGGGGCTGGTACCGTGCCGCGCTGCTGTTTGCTTTCTTCCTGGTGTTTGAGTTGATCTTCCTGTGGGCTAACGTTCAGAAGATTCCGGATGGTGGCTGGTTCCCGCTGGTCGCCGGTGTGGTGATCTTTACCGTCATGACGACCTGGAAGCGCGGTCGCATGCTGTTGCGCAAGCGTTTGCGCAGTGAAGAATTGCGCCTCGATGCCTTTGTCGGCAGCCTGGCGGTGGGGATGCCGACCCGTGTGCCGGGTACGGCGATTTTCCTCAACGCCGATGTCGAAGGTGTGCCACATGCCATGCTGCACAATCTGATGCATAACAAAGTGCTCCATGAGCGCGTTGTCGTCACCAGTGTGACCATCGAAGACGTGCCGTTTGTCCCTGAAGAAGACCGTGTCGAAGTCCGCTCGTTGAAAGAAAACTTCTGGACGGTGCAGATTCGCTACGGCTTCAAGGAAGAGCCGGATGTGCCAGCTTCGCTGGCCCTGTGTGGTCAGTTCGGTTTGCCATTCAATATGATGGAAACTTCATTCTTCCTGGGCCGGGAAACGCTGATTCCAAAGCTGAATTCGGAAATGGCGTTCTGGCGTGAGAAGCTCTTCGTGACGATGTTCCGGAATGCCGACAGTGCAACCAGCTACTTCAACATTCCGACCAATCGCGTGGTCGAGCTCGGTACCCAGGTCGTTCTATAAGTTATTTGCCGAAGGCGGGTAGAGTGCTTTGTTGCGCGGTACCCGCCGAACAATAATGACTTAGCTGCTGCGGATTTTATTGACCATCGCGGTCGTCGACGTCTCATGCAGGAAGGGGATAGAGACGACCTTGCCGCCCCAGCCGCGGACTTCGGGTGCGCCCACGATGTTGTCGACCGACCAATCGCCGCCCTTGACCAGAATATCCGGTTGGCAATCGAGAATCCGTTCAATGGGCGTGTCTTCGTCAAACCAGGTGACCAGCGAAACACATTCCAGCGATGCCAGCACCGCCATCCGGTTAATTAACGGGTTGAGTGGGCGGTCGTCGCCTTTGCCCAGCCGTTTGACCGAGGCATCCGAGTTGGCGGCCACGATTAGTGAGCCACCCAGAGCGCGGGCCTGGGCCAGATAGGTCACATGACCGCGGTGCAGAATGTCGAAACAGCCGTTGGTAAAAACAATCGGCCGTGGCAACTGGGCAATACGGCTGGCCAGATCGGTAGGCTCAACCATTTTCTGTTCGAATGCAGGGAGCGGCAGCATCGTCATGTTTTCCATGGTGGTTACCCCAGGTTAAGACGTAAATCAGGCCGTGGCCAGCGATTTGCGGAAACGATTCAGGTCTTGAACCGTTTCGAAGGTCTGTTCAAACAGACTCGACAGATTACGCAGAATGCCGCCGACAACCCGATCTTCGCAGGATTTATCGAATTTGATCTGGGTATCCAGCCAGTGCTCCAGCCAGCTCGGGTCGGGCATGCGGCTTTGAACTGTATCCTGCGGATAGAGTTCTTTGTTCACGTGCAGGTTCGTCGGGTGCAGCGCTTTCTGGGTTCTGGCTGAACTGGCCATCAGCACGCCGATCTTGGCAAAAGCCTGAGCGGCTTCCTTGCCACAGTTATCCAGCGCTTTTTTCATGTACTTGAGATAGGCGCCACCGTGGCGGGCCTCATCTCGCGACAGGAAGTCGTAAATCTTCTTGATGACCGGTTCGGTGTGCCATTCCGCTGCACGGCGGTACCACTGCGTCAGGCGCACTTCACCGCAGAAATGCAGCATCAGGGTTTCCAGCTTGGGAGCCGGGTCAAATTCGAAGCGCACGGCGTGTAGCTCTGCCTCCGTCGGACAGAGAGCCGGGCGGAAGCGCCGCAGGTACTCCATCAGGGCCAGTGCATGCTTCTGTTCTTCGTAGAACCAGATGCTCATGAAGGCGCTGAAGTCAGAGTCGTCACGGTTGTCGCGCAGAAACATTTCGGTCGCCGGCAGGGCAGCCCATTCCGTAATGGCGTTGTATTTGATCGTGAGCGCCTGTTCCTCGGTCAACTGAGCGGCATCAAACTCGCTCCAGGGCACATCGTCGGCCATGGACCAACGGGCTTTTTCGAGGCTGTGATAAAGGTCGTGGTAGAGCATGGGTCAGATCAAATGAAGGCGATGGGTCAGATAGGCGGGATTCTATCAATCAGCATTGTTTTTTAGTGAATAAGTTGCGCGTATCGCGGTATTTTTCTGGGCGTTCCGGGGGGATAACTGCCAGAACTCCGGGCCGGTGGGTGATAGAATTAAAAAGTTGAGTTATCCATAGAAAAACCGTTGCCCATGCCGACATCCTTTGTAGAAATCAGTGGCCTCGATTTCGCCTATGGCGAACGGCCGGTGCTTTCCGGGGTTTCGATGCAGCTGCCCAAAGGCAAGCTGACGGCCATTATGGGTGGATCCGGTTGTGGCAAAACCACATTGCTCCGATTGATGGCCGGCCAGATTCAGCCGACCCGGGGCAGTTTGAAGGTGGACGGCCAGGAAGTCAGCCTTCTGGATGAGAAAGCGCTCTATGGCATGCGCCGACGTATGGGCATGCTGTTCCAGTTCGGCGCGCTGTTTACGGATCTGAATGTTTTCGACAACGTGGCGTTTCCGTTGCGTGAGCACACGCAGCTGCCGGAATCGGCAATTCGTGACCTCGTCCTTCTCAAGCTGGAGGCCGTAGGTTTGCGTGGGGCGGCAGGGCTGATGCCGGCCGAACTGTCGGGTGGTATGGCCCGCCGTGTTGCACTGGCCCGTTCGGTGGCCCTGGATCCGGAGCTCATTCTCTTTGACGAACCCTTTACAGGGCTGGACCCCATTTCACTGTCGATTATCGCCACGCTCATTCGCCGCTTGACGGATGCCCTGGGCGCGACATCGGTCATGGTGACGCATGATGTGCATGAGTCCCTGGCCGTGGTTGATTATGTGTACTTCATGTCGGCGGGTCGCGTGGTGGGTTCGGGTACACCGCAAGAGATCCGGGTTTCGGCCGACCCCTATGTCTATCAGTTTGTTCATGCTCAGCCCGATGGCCCGGTCCATTTCCACTATCCGGCCCCCGTGCTGGATGATGAACTGATGGCGGGGGGGTATTAATGCGAGCGCTGGCACAATTCCTGTCCCGTCTGGGTGCCGGTACGATCGACCGCGTCTGGCGTTTGGGCTTTGCCGCACGCTTCTTCTGGGCGATGCTCTCCCACTCGGCAGAAACCTTCCGCCGGCCGCGATTATTGTTGCGCGAGCTGTATACCAGTGGCGTGCTGTCCCTCATCATTATTCTGGTGTCGGGTTTGTTCGTTGGCCTGGTGCTCGGACTGCAGGGTTATGACACCCTCCAGCGCTACGGTTCGTCCGAGGCCCTGGGGATTCTGGTGGCTTTGTCGCTGGTGCGCGAGCTGGGGCCGGTGGTGGCCGCATTGCTGTTTGCGTCCCGGGCCGGTTCGTCGATCACCGCGGAAGTCGGATTGATGAAGGCTACAGAGCAGTTGACGGCCATGGACATGATGGCGGTTAACCCTGTCGCCAGAATCATGGCGCCGCGCTTCTGGGGTGGGGTGATTTCCATGCCCTTGCTGGCGGCCTTGTTTACCGCAGCTGGGATTTTTGGTGGTTGGCTGATCGGTGTGATCTTCATCGGTGTGGATGAAGGGGCTTTCTGGGCGCAGATGCAGGCCAACGTGAATTTCCGCGATGATGTATTCAATGGCATCATTAAGAGCGCGGTATTTGGCGTGGCGGTCTCGCTGATTGCCGTATTTGAAGGTTTTGATGCAATACCGACTGCCGAAGGGGTATCGCGTGCGATTACCCGGACGGTGGTTACGTCAGCGCTGGCCATACTGGCGCTGGATTTTGTGCTGACGTCGTTTATGTTCCGAGGCTTATGATGAACCGCAAGGTAATGGATCTCTGGGTAGGCATTTTTGTGGCAATCAGCTTTGCCGCAGTCCTCTTTCTGGCGCTGAAAGTCAGTAACTTTTCAGCCAGCAGCTTTGCCAGCACCTATGAAATCACCGCCAAGTTCGACAATATTGGTGGCCTCAAAGTACGCGGCCCGGTCAAGAGTGCCGGCGTGGTGGTGGGGCGTGTTGCCGACATCCGGTTCGACCCGCAGACCTATGAAGCCAACGTGGTGCTGCGCATCGACAGCCAGTACGCGTTTCCCAGAGACACCTTTGCCTCGATCCTGACATCCGGTCTGCTGGGTGAGCAGTACATCGGTTTGGATGCGGGCGGCGATGAACGCATGATTCCTCCGGGCGGTAAGCTTGCTAAAACGCAATCGGCGATCGTGCTGGAAAAACTGATCAGCCAGTTCCTGTTTAACAAGGCTTCGGAAGGCAAGAAAGATGCAGCAAAAGAGTAAGATGACTCTGCGTGGCTGGTGTGCCGCTCTGGCCCTGGTTGCCGGCCTGACAGGCTGTGCGACGACCGAAACCGCGAATCCGCGTGACCCGTGGGAAGGCTATAACCGCGGCATGTTCCAGGTCAATGAAGCGCTGGATACCGCCATCATCAAGCCGGTTGCCGTGAGCTACGATTTCATTCTGCCGGAGCCGATCCGCATCCTGGTCACCAATTTCTTCTCGAATATCGGTGATGTCATGATCGGGGTGAACGACCTGTTGCAGGGTCGTGGCGAGCAGGCTTTCAACGACCTCGGTCGTGTGGTTATCAACACCACGTTGGGTTTTGGTGGTTTGTTTGACGTGGCGGGTAATGCCGGCTGGTATAAAAACGATAATGATTTTGGTGTGACCTTTGGTCGTTGGGGTGTGCCTTCGGGCCCGTATTTTGTGTTGCCCATTCTGGGACCGAGCAATGTACGCGATACCTTTGGCTGGGCGGCAGATATCGCGGCCAGCCCGATTGATCTGATTTTCAGAGACCCCACCGCGTATTACACAGCATGGGGTGTGCGATTCCTCAACACCCGTGCCAATCTGCTGCCGGCTGAAAAAATCATCGAAGAGGCGGCTACCGATAAATACAGTTATCTGCGCGACGCCTTTATGCAGAACCGCCTCAACCTGATTCACGATGGCGCGCCGCCACCAGGGCTGGATGTTGCGGAAGCGTCGGAACAACCGGATGCGGTGCAAAAGACCGCTGTTTCTGTACAACCTGCTGACGCACCGGCTATCGCGCAGTAAAATGCTGGAATGATTTTTAAGAAAGCTGCTGTCATGTTGTTCGCCCGTATTCGTACTGCCTTGGTGCTGGCCGGCCTGTTGCTGGTAAGCACCGCGTTTGCCAACGTGTTGCCACCTGATCAGCTGGTGAAGCAGATCACGCAAGAGACTTATGTCTTCGTGAATCAGGATGCCGCCTTGCAGAAGGGGGATACATCGAAACTGATCGAATGGGCCGAGAAGTCCGTGATCAGTAGTTTCGACTTCAATCGCATGACTAGCCTGGCGGTTGGCAAAGAATGGCGTCAGGCCTCGCCCGACCAAAAAAAGCAGCTAGTGCAGGAGTTCCGCAAGCTGCTGATCCGTACCTTCGCCAATGCCTTTGTCGGTATCAAGAAGGAACAGACCATCGAATACAAACCCTTCAAAATGAATCCGGATGACCAGGATGTTGTGGTGAAGGCACTGATCATCAAACCGGGTACCAAGCCGGTGGACGTAAATTTCAGTCTGGAAAAAACGGCGGATAGCTGGAAGGTTTACGACGTGGTACTCGCCGGTGTTTCGCTGATTACTAACTATCGCGACAGTTTTGCCCAGGAAATCCGTGCCAGTGGTATGGATGGCCTGATCAAAATGCTGGCCGAGAAAAACAAGCAGCTGGATCAGAAGGCCAAAGCCTCCTGAGCACAGGATGACCGCGATTCAAATTGAGGATGATGGACAGCGGCTGGCGATCCGTGGTGATATGACCAGTCATGAAGTGCCCGGATTCCTGAAAGCCATTGCATCGCTTAATCATGTGACGCACGTGGATCTAGCCGGTGTCGGTAAGGTCGATTCGTCCGCGCTCACCGTCCTGTTAGCGTGTAGTCGTGCCGCACGTGGTGCCACGGTCACGGTTCACCATGCGCCGCCAGCGTTACGTGCGTTAAATGACCTGTACGGTCTACAGACCCTGTTCTGGGTGGTCTGAGCGGGTGGGGATGTCCGCGGTTTCTGTCCGCCAGGTTTCCAAAGCATTTGCCCGAGCAAGACAACCCGTCCAGGCATTGCAGCAGGTCTCGCTGGAAATTGCCGAAGGCGAATTTTTCGGTCTGCTCGGCCCCAATGGTGCGGGTAAAACAACCCTGATTTCTTGTATGGCGGGTTTGTGCCGTCAGGATCAGGGCGATATCCGCATACTTGGTCACGATACCCGTACGGCCTATCGGGATGCCCGTCGCGCGCTCGGGGTGGTGCCGCAAGAACTGGTATTTGACCCATTCTTTTCCGTTCGGGAGATTCTGCAACTGCAATCGGGCTATTTCGGACTCCGCAAAAACGAGGCATGGATTGATGAACTCCTGTCCGCGCTGGATCTGACCGACAAGGCCGGCAGTTCCATGCGCAGTCTGTCGGGTGGCATGAAGCGCCGCGTACTGGTGGCGCAGGCGCTGGTGCATCGCCCCCCGGTGATTATTCTCGATGAGCCTACTGCCGGGGTGGATGTGGCGCTTCGCCAGGGGCTGTGGCAGTTTATTCGCCGCCTGAACCGGGACGGCCATACGATTATTCTCACCACCCACTATCTGGAAGAAGCCGAAGCGCTTTGTGGACGTATTGCGCTGATGCGTTCGGGTCAGATCTGTGCGTTGGAAAAAACGGAAACGCTGATTCAGCAGTTTGCCAAACATCGCCTCACGGTGCGTTTGGCCGAAGGCGCACCGGTGCTGCCGGAAATCCTGCAGGCACGTGCGCAGCCCGTGCCGGAGTTGCCGCGCACCTGGCTCTGGACGCTGGATGCCTTGTCAGACATTGAATCGGTGCTGGCTGCCTTGCGTGAATCCGGCTGCCGTCTGGAGGATATGAGCATCGTCCCGCCGGATCTGGAGACCGCGTTTCTGCGCTTCATGAATGACGGAAATGGCCAATCCACCGAAGGTGGAGCGGCATGATCGAATTTCTGACCCTGTTACGCAAGGAATTGCTGCGCTTCTGGAAGGTCGGTTTTCAGACCGTCTGTGCGCCGGTGCTGACGGCCTTGCTGTATCTGATGATCTTTTCCCAGGTGCTCGATAATCACGTCCAGGTCCACGGCGTTCGTTACACCGCCTTTCTGATCCCCGGTCTGGTCATGATGTCCGTGCTGCAGAATGCGTTTGCCAACAGTTCGTCGTCGCTGATTCAGTCCAAAATCACCGGTAACCTAGTGTTTGTGTTGCTCACACCCATCTCTAACCTGCAGTTTTTTGCCGCGTACTTACTGGCGGCAACGCTGCGAGGGGCCGTGGTGGGCACCGGGGTCTTGTTGGCGACCGCCTGGATGGGCGGGCTGACCATCGCCGAACCCCTGTGGGTATTGGCCTTTACGCTGCTCGGCGGGGCGCTGATGGGGGCGCTGGGCCTTATTGCCGGGATGTGGGCAGAGAAGTTTGACCAGCTGGCCGCGTTCCAGAATTTTCTGATTATGCCGCTCACCATGCTGTCTGGCGTCTTCTACTCGGTACAATCTCTCCCTGACTTCTGGCAGTCGCTGTCTCGATTGAACCCAGTGTTCTATCTGATTGATGGTTTTCGCTATGGATTTTTCGCGGTCTCCGATGCCTCGCCCTGGCTCAGCTTTGGCGTGGCGCTGGGTTTTACCGCTTTGATCGGTGTTCTAAGTTACGTTTTACTGGTGCGCGGCTACAAGCTGCGCACCTAATCAGGCAATAGGGTTGGCATATGGTTCGTCTGGAAGATATTGAAAACGCACTGCGGGCAAAGTTGCCCGTGGCTCATCTGGCGCTGGATGGTGACGGCCGTCACTTCGAGCTACTGATTGTCAGTGATGCCTTTGTCGGCCTGTCGCGCGTTCGCCGTCATCAGGCGGTTTATGGCGCGCTGGGCGATGCCATGCGGGATGAACTGGTGCATGCCCTGACCATGCAGACATTAACGGCTGAGGAGTGGGCGAACCGTGGATAAGTTATTGATTCAGGGCGGCAATCGCCTGCAGGGCGAAGTGCGTATTTCGGGTGCGAAGAATGCGGCATTGCCGATTCTGTGTGCCAGCCTGCTGGTGCGTGAACCGCTGGTGCTGACCAATCTGCCCCATCTCAATGATGTGGCTACCATGATCCGGTTGCTCACCAATATGGGCGTGGCCTCCACGCTGGATGGTGCCGAAGCCGGCGTCACCCTGGATGCCAACGGTCTGACCGATCCGACCGCCCCGTACGAACTGGTCAAGACCATGCGGGCGTCGATTCTGGTTCTGGGGCCTCTGGTGGCGCGTTGGGGTGAAGCCAAGGTGTCGTTGCCCGGCGGTTGCGCTATTGGCGCGCGTCCGGTCGATCAGCACATTAAAGGACTGCAGGCCATGGGTGCCGATGTCCATGTGGAAGCCGGCTATATCCATGCCAAAGCCCCGGCGGGTGGCCTGAAAGGCGCCCGGATCTGTACGGATATGGTCACCGTGACCGGTACTGAAAACCTCATGATGGCGGCCACGCTGGCGAACGGTGAAACGATCATCGAAAACGCCGCCTGTGAGCCGGAGGTGGTGGATCTGGCGAACTGCCTGATTGCCATGGGTGCCAAAATCGAAGGTGCGGGTACGGACGTGATTCGTATCCAGGGCGTTCCTGCGCTGCATGGCGCAGAACATGCCGTGATGCCGGATCGTATTGAAACCGGTACCTTCCTGTGTGCAGCCGCCATTACCGGGGGTGACGTTGTGCTGCAGGGCACCTCGGCCACCTATCTGGAAGCCGTGACCGCCAAACTGGTCGAAGCCGGTTGCGTGATTGGTGGCAATGATCAAAGCATCAGCCTCAAAGCGCCGGCGCGTCTCAAATCCGTCTCATTCCGTACGGCACCGTATCCGGCATTTCCGACGGATATGCAGGCCCAGCTGATGGCGGTCAACTGTCTGGCGGACGGCACGGCGATCATCAAGGAAACCATTTTCGAGAACCGCTTCATGCACGCCGTGGAGCTGATGCGTCTGGGCGCCGATATTCATATCGATGGCAACTCCGCCGCCGTCAAAGGCGTTGAGAAGCTGGAAGGCGCCACCGTCATGGCGACTGACCTGCGCGCTTCGGCCGCACTGGTGATTGCCGGACTCGCCGCTCAGGGCGAAACCCTCATCGAGCGGATCTACCATCTGGACCGCGGTTACGAGCGTATCGAGGAAAAACTGGCCCGTCTGGGCGCCTCGGTCCGTCGCGTCCGTTAAAATAGGTTAACCGCACTGAATTGATTGGAATACGCTGTGACTTGCATGAATACCGGCATCACGATCGCCCTGTCGAAAGGGCGCATTCTCGAAGAAACGCTGCCGTTACTGGAGGCCGCCGGCATTCTGCCGACCGAAGATCCGGAGTCTTCCCGCAAGCTGATTCTGCCGACGCAGGACCCGGATGTGCGCATCGTGATCGTCCGTGCAACCGACGTGCCGACGTATGTCCAATACGGCGCCGCCGATCTGGGTGTGGCCGGTAAGGATGTCCTGATCGAACATGGGGGGCAGGGCTTGTACCAGCCGCTGGATCTGCAGATTGCTCGGTGCAAGATGATGGTCGCCGTGTCTGAAGGCTTTGATTATGCGGCGGCAGTTAAACCCGGTAGCCGTCTGCGTGTGGCGACCAAGTACGTCAACATTGCCCGCGATCACTTTGCCACCAAAGGCGTGCATATCGATCTGATCAAGCTCTATGGCTCCATGGAGTTGGGCCCCTTGGTTGGCCTGTCTGACGCGATTGTAGATCTGGTGTCTTCCGGTAATACGCTGCGGGCCAATAATCTGCAGGCCGTGGAAGAAGTCATGCCGATTTCGTCACGCCTCGTCGTGAATCCGGCAGCGCTCAAGCTCAAGCACGAGCGTCTGCAGCGTATGCTGGCCGATTTTGAAGGCGCTGTGCAGCGTCAGGCTGCTTAAGCCAAGCGGTCACTTGAAGGAACGCGCCATGATCCGCCGTCTGAGCACACAATCTGCCCACTTTGATGCCGAACTCAAGGCACTGCTCGCCCTCGAAGCCGCGCAGGACGCCAGCATTGAAAAAACCGTCCTCGATATTCTGGCGGATATCCGCCAGCGGGGCGATGCGGCCTTGCTGGATTTCACCCGCAAATTTGATCATCTGGACGTGCATGATGCGCACCATCTGGAACTGCCCGCCGCTGAGTTACAGGCCGCACTGACATCGCTCGCCCCGGAGCAACGGTCGGCCCTGGAAACCGCCGCGCAGCGTATTCGTGCCTTCCATGAGCGCCAGCGTGTTGAAGGCTGGACGTATACCGAAGCCGACGGCACCGTTCTCGGTCAGCGGGTGACACCTCTGGACCGTGTAGGTTTGTATGTGCCCGGCGGTAAAGCGGCGTATCCCTCATCGGTGCTGATGAACGCTATACCGGCCAAGGTGGCCGGTGTGCAGGAACTCATCATGGTCGTGCCGACACCGGGCGGTGAGCGTAACCCGCTGGTACTGGCGGCTGCCGCGATTGCTGGCGTGGATCGTGTGTTCACGATCGGTGGTGCCCAGGCCGTCGGTGCGCTGGCTTACGGTACCGCGACAGTGCCGCAGGTCGATAAGATCGTTGGTCCCGGTAACGCCTATGTAGCCAATGCCAAACGTCATGTGTTTGGTACGGTGGGCATCGACATGATTGCCGGCCCTTCGGAAATTCTGGTCATCGCGGACGGCACAACGCCACCGGATTGGGTGGCGATGGATCTGTTCTCCCAGGCCGAGCATGACGAACTGGCTCAGTCGATTCTGATCTGCCCGGATGCCGCCTATCTGGATGCAGTCACCGAGAGTGTTGATCGTCTGCTCCCACAGATGCCGCGTGTTGCCGTGATCCGTCAATCGCTGACAGATCGTGGCGGATTCATCCTGGTCAAGGATTTGGCGGAAGCCTGTGCCATCAGTAACCGCATCGCCCCGGAACATCTGGAACTATCGGTGCAAGATCCGGAAGCCCTGGTGCCGCTCATTCGCCATGCCGGCGCCATCTTCATGGGTGCCTACAGTTCGGAATCTCTGGGCGATTACTGTGCCGGTCCGAACCATGTGTTGCCCACGTCGGGGAGCGCCCGTTTCTCGTCGCCGCTGGGCGTGTACGACTTCCAGAAACGCAGCAGCCTGATTCATGTGTCGCAGGCCGGTGCTCAGACGCTGGGCCGTATTGCCTCCAGCCTGGCTGAAGGCGAAGGTCTGACCGCGCATGCCCGATCTGCCGATTTCCGACTCGGTCACTAAGTCGCCATCAATCGCGCCAACACCGGCCGCCCTGTTTCGCGGCTTCAGCCGGGTCGGGCTATCCGGCTTTGGCGGCGTTTTGCCCTGGGCGCGTCGTCTGTTGGTGGATACCGAGCGTTGGCTGACGGCTGAAGAATTCAATGTGCTGCTCGGCCTTTGCCAGTTCCTGCCGGGCCCAAACGTTGTCAACCTAGCCGTTGCCGTGGGTGTCCGTTTTTGCGGCTGGCGTGGGGCATTGGCAGGGGCCGCCGGCCTGATGCTGGGTCCCTTTCTGGTGGCACTGGTGCTGGGGCTGCTCTACGAGCGGTATGGCGAGTTGCCCGCGGTGCAATCCATGCTGCATGGGATCACCCTTGTCGGTGCCGGGCTGATCATTGCCACCGGCATTCGTATGGGCTTGAACGTCAAACACCGCAAGATCTACTGGCCGTTTGCGGCGGCAGCGTTTCTGGCCATTACTGTGCTGCACTGGCCTTTGCCCGCGGTGATGCTGGGCGGCGCAGTGCTGACCATTGCCCTGAGCTGGTGGCAGTTGAGTCGTGAGGTCCGGGCATGATGCTGCTGGCCGAATTGTTCACCAGTTTCTTTCTGGTCGCCTTTGTCTCTTTTGGTGGTGCCTCGGCCGTGATTCCCGAGTTGTACCGGATTGCGGTGACCGAGCACGGCTGGATGGACGCCCGCACCTTTACCGAGTTATTTGCGATTGCGCAGGCAGCGCCCGGTCCCAATGTGCTGATCGTCACCCTGATCGGGCAGCATGTGGATGGCTGGCAGGGCGCTTTGCTGGCCACCCTGGGCATGTGTCTGCCCATGAGTCTGCTCGTTGGTCTCTTGTTCAAACACTGGGACCGCCTGCAGCACTGGCGCGGTCGTGCCGCCATTCAACTCGGGGTTGCGCCGCTGGCCGTCGGCCTGGTACTGGCTTCGGGCTCCCTGATTGCCAAGTCAGCCTCGCCGGGTTGGATAGGGCTATTACTGGTGCTGCTCACCGTTGCGGCCAATTTGAAAACCAAGCTCCACCCCCTGTGGTTGATTCTGCTCGGGGGTGTGCTCGGTCTGATGGCGCTGGTGTAACCCGTTAAGCCAGGATTGCTTTCAGTGCTTCAATCAGTGCTGCGCATTCGGCTTCCGTGCCAATCGTAATCCGCAAGTGCTGATCAATCCGGGGTAAACGGAAATGGCGCACGATAATGGCCTTTGCCCGTAGCGCCAGCGCCAGTTCTCCGGCATCCCGCTGCGGGTGACGTGCAAAGACGAAGTTCGCCTCGGAAGGCACCACCTCAAACCCCAGGGCCGTCAGTTGCTCATTGACCCAGGTGCGGCTGTCCATGATGCGCTGGCGATCATGCTCAAACCCGGCTCGGTCTGCCATGGCAGCCATGGCGCCGGCACAGGCAAGGCGATCAACCGGGTAGGAGTTGAAACTGTTCTTGACCCGTTCCAGACCGGCCAGCAATTCGGGTTGACCAATGGCAAAGCCGACCCGTAGCCCGGCGAGGGCACGGGATTTGGAAAAAGTCTGGACAACCAGCAGGTTGGGGTGATCCTGGACCAGAGAGACGGCGGTGTCGGCGCCGAAATCGACATAGGCTTCATCGACTACCACCACGCGATCTGGCAGTCGCTGGCAGAGCCGGGCAATAGCTGCCAGCGTTACGCTACGGCCGGTTGGGGCGTTGGGGTTCGGGAAAATGACTGCGCCAGCGTGTTCGGGTACTTTGTCCAGATCGAGCGAGAAATCATCCTCCAGCGCAACATGTTCGGCACGGATGCCATTGAGCTGGCAGTACACCGGGTAAAAACTATAGGTGATATCCGGATAGACCAGCGGGCCGTCGTGGTTGAGCAGCGCCTGAAAAGCAAAGGCGAGGATTTCATCCGAGCCATTGCCAGCAAAGACGTGGTCCCGCGTAATGCCGTAAAAATCGGCAATCGCTTGGCGTAGCGCCGTTGAATCCGGGTCCGGGTAAAGCCGTAACTCGCCGTTCACGGCCGAGCGAATGGCTTCCAGCACCTTTTCGGAAGGCGGGTAGGGGCACTCATTGGTATTGAGCTTGATCAGGTTCGCCAGTTTGGGCTGTTCACCCGGCGTGTAGGGGGTCAGGCCGTGAACGACCTTGCTCCAGAATCGACTCATGGATCGGCAACTTCCTAAATACAAAGGCGCTCCGATGGTATCATGGCGCATAAACTCACATGAACTGCACAATCATGCGGCAAGCCACAATACAGCGCGATACCCTCGAAACCCAGATTACCGTCCAGATCAACCTGGATGGCACGGGTAAGGCAGACCTCAATACCGGCGTTCCCTTTCTGGACCATATGCTGGACCAGATTGCCCGTCATGGTCTGATTGATCTCTCCGTCAAAGCGACGGGTGATCTGCACATCGACGCCCACCATACCGTGGAAGACATCGGTATCACGCTGGGGCAGGCGTTTGCCGAGGCCGTCGGCGACAAGAAAGGCATCGTCCGTTACGGCCATGCCTATGTGCCGCTGGATGAAGCACTTTCCCGTGTGGTGATCGATCTCTCCGGCCGTCCGGGTCTGGTGCTGGATGTCCCGTTCAAACGGGCCTGGATCGGCCAGTTCGATGTCGATCTCTTCTCCGAGTTCTTCCATGGTTTCGTGAATCATGCCAAGGTGACATTGCATATCGATAACCTGCGCGGCGAAAACGCCCACCATCAGGCTGAAACCGTGTTCAAGGCCTTTGGTCGGGCACTGCGCATGGCGATTGCCGCAGATGCCCGTCAGGGTAATGTGATTCCGTCCACCAAGGGTTCGCTCTGATCTCATGACGAATCGTATTGCCGTTGTTGACTATGGCATGGGCAACCTGCGCTCTGTCGAGCAGGCTTTGCGCCATGTGGCCGCCGAAGTGTCTGACGATGTTGAAGTCGTACTGGCATCGACCCCTGATCTGATCCAATCGGCCGACCGCGTGGTATTTCCGGGGCAAGGCGCCATGCGTGACTGCATGGCCGAGTTGGATGCCCGCAATCTGCGCGAGGCCGTTAAAAGCGCTGCCGCCAGCAAGCCCTTTCTGGGCATCTGTATCGGTCTGCAAATGCTGTTCGAACACAGTGAAGAAGGCGATGCCGCAGGTCTGGGTATTCTGCCGGGACAGGTGAAGCGCTTCGCCAGCAACATGATGGGGCCGGATGGCCAGCACCTCAAGGTGCCGCACATGGGCTGGAATCAAGTCTCCCAGGTCGCACAAATGTCGCAGGCACAGCCGCCGCACCCGCTTTGGTCCGGTATTGCCGATCAGGCGTTTTTCTATTTTGTGCACAGCTACCATGTCGTACCGGCCGATGCCGGTATCGTGGTGGGGCAGACGGATTACGGCCATCTGTTTACCACGGCGGTGGCCCGTGACAATATTTTTGCCATTCAGTGCCACCCGGAAAAGAGTGCCCGCGATGGCCTGCAGCTATTGCGTAACTTTGTAAGCTGGAATCCTGCCGCTTAAGTGACAGACTTCCCTAGATAACTGCTCTGACTTTTAAATATCATGCTGATCATTCCCGCTATCGACCTCAAAGACGGCCAGTGTGTCCGACTGAAACAAGGCCTGATGGAAGACGCCACCGTCTTCAACAACAGCCCGGCCGCCCAGGCTAAAGCCTGGCTGGATCAGGGCGCCCGTCGCCTGCACCTGGTGGATCTGAATGGTGCCTTCGCCGGCAAACCGGTGAACGATGATGCCGTGCGCAGTATTCTGGAAGTGGTCGATGGCCGCATTCCCGTGCAGCTGGGTGGGGGTATTCGTGATCTCGACACCATCGAGCGTTACCTGGATCTGGGCATCACCTACGTAATCATTGGTACGGCCGCCGTAAAAACACCGGGCTTTCTGCAAGATGCTTGCACCGCCTTCCCGGGCCACATCATCGTCGGTCTCGATGCCAAGGACGGCAAAGTTGCCGTGGACGGCTGGTCTAAGATTACTGGTCACGATGTGATCGACCTGGCCCAGAAGTTTGAAAACTACGGTGTCGAAGCGATTATCTACACCGACATCGGCCGTGATGGCATGCTCACCGGCATCAACGTCGAAGCGACCCAAAAGCTGGCCCAGTCACTCAAGATTCCGGTCATCGCCTCGGGTGGCCTGACCAACATGGCGGACATCACGGCACTGTGCGCCGTGGAAGAAGACGGTGTCACCGGCGTGATTGCCGGCCGTGCGATTTACGATGGCTCGCTGGATCTGGGCGCGGCTCAGGCCGAAGCAGACCGTTTTGCCACAGCCGCCGGTTTGGGCGGCAAGCCCTGATCACGATGCTGGCCAAACGCATTATTCCCTGCCTCGACGTGACTGCGGGTCGTGTCGTCAAAGGCACCAATTTTGTCGGTTTGCGTGATGCCGGCGACCCGGTTGAGATCGCCCGCCGTTACGATGCCCAGGGTGCCGATGAACTGACCTTTCTGGATATTACTGCCAGCTCGGATCAGCGCGACATCATTCTGGAAGTCGTTGAAGCCTGCGCAGCGCAGGTCTTTATTCCGCTGACCGTGGGTGGTGGTGTGCGTCAGGTGGCGGATGTGCGCCGCCTGCTCCATGCCGGTGCCGATAAGGTCTCCATCAATACGGCGGCCGTTGATCGGCCGGAACTGGTGCGCGAAGCCTCGGATAAGGTCGGTTCGCAATGTATCGTGGTCGCCATCGACGCCAAGCGCGTGGCGCCGGATCGTTGGGAGGTCTTCACCCATGGCGGGCGTAAAGCCACGGGCCTGGATGTCGTGGCCTGGGCGCAGAAAATGGCTCACTACGGCGCCGGCGAGATCCTGCTGACCAGCATGGATCGCGATGGCACCTGCGAAGGTTTTGATCTGGCCCTCACGCGTGCCGTGTCTGATGCCGTGCCGGTGCCCGTGATCGCCAGTGGCGGCGTCGGCAATCTGGCGCATTTGGCCGATGGGGTGAGCGAAGGTCATGCCTCGGCTGTGCTAGCGGCATCGATTTTCCATTTTGGCCAGCATACCGTTCAGGAAGCCAAAGCCTACATGAAGGAGCGGGGCATTCCTGTCCGCCTGTAAGCCATGAGCAAAGATCTGAACCCCGAACTGAATTGGCTGGATGCGCTGCGTTTCAACGACGATGGTCTGATTGCCGCGATTGCCCAGGATATCGATTCCGGTGTGGTGCTTATGCAGGCCTGGATGAACCGGGAATCACTGCAGCTGACCGTTGAAACCGGCAAAGCCGTTTACTGGTCACGCTCACGCAATCGACTCTGGCGCAAAGGTGAAGAATCCGGTCACGAGCAATTAGTGCGTGCACTGCGTACGGACTGTGACGGAGACGCGGTACTATTACTCGTAGAGCAGCAGGGTGGCATTGCCTGCCATACGGGTCGGCAATCCTGCTTCTTTTATTCACTGATCGGCGAGCAGTGGCATGCCGTCGAACCAGTGTTGCGTGATCCGAAGGAGATGTATCAATGAAAGCCGGCACACTCGAAGTTCTCAATCGTCTGAGCGAAACACTGCTTGCCCGCCGCAACGCAGACCCCTCGACCTCGTACACGGCCTCATTGTTTGCCAAAGGGCCGGACGCCATTCTCAAGAAGATTGGCGAAGAATCGGCCGAACTGATCATGGCGGCCAAAGATGGTAAGCGTCTGCACATCGTGAATGAAGCCACCGATGTGGTTTATCACGTACTCGTGCTGATGGCCTTCTTTGATATGTCGGCAGAAGACATTCTGCAGGAAATGCATCGTCGTGAAGGCATTTCCGGCATCGACGAAAAACGATCACGTAAAGCCTGATCCTTCACCGGAGTGACTGCATGAGCCAGAACTGCATTTTCTGCAAAATCGTTGCCGGTGAAATTCCGTCGAAGAAGATCTACGAGGATGAGCTGGTTTATGCTTTCCACGACATTCACCCGCAGCGTCCGGTACACCTTCTGGTGATCCCCAAGCATCACCTGGGCTCACTGCAGGACGCCACGGTCGCCGACGAACCGGCTCTGGGCCGCATGCTCTCGGTAGCGAACAAGCTTGCCACCGACGCTGGTAGTCCGGGCGGTTTCCGTGTCATTATTAACAACGGTGAGATCGGCTGTCAGGAAGTGCCGCATCTCCACGCTCATATCGTCGGTGGCGACCAGCCGGTTGGCCCGATGCTCAAGCGTCTCGACTAATCATCATTACAATAATTCTGGAGATACAACATGGGTTCTTTCAGCATCTGGCATTGGCTCATTGTCCTGGTCATTATTCTGCTGATTTTCGGCACCAAAAAACTGCGTAACGTCGGACAGGATCTCGGCGGTGCCGTGAAAGGCTTCAAAGATGGCCTGAAAGAGGGCGAGGGCGAAGCCGCCAAGCCGGCCGTCGGTAATGCCGATAGCGCACCGGCTGCCCAGCCGACGACGGGTCGCACCATCGAAGGCGAGCAGACCAAGGGTTAATTGCGCGCCTGGATCAGACCCGCGCCTCTGGCAACGGAGTAGCGCGGGTTTGTTTTTAAGACGCCTCCTTGATGAATGAGTCATGTTTGATATTGGTTTTTCCGAACTCCTGATGGTGGCCGTGGTGGCTCTCGTGGTCATCGGCCCTGAGCGCTTGCCCGGTGTGGCGCGCAATGTGGGTCGCTTTGCCGGTCGCCTGCAACGGTATGTGCATGACATCAAAAAGGATTTCAACCGCGAAGTCGAGTTTGAAGAGATCAAACGCCTGCAACACGAGATGGAAACCACGGTGCAGTCCATGCAGGAATCCATGCGTGCCGTCGAATCGACGCTGCAACAGGAAACCCTCAAACACCAGACTGAGCTGTCGGAGGCCGTGGCATTGCCGCATGCCGACCAGAACACCGATCAGCCGGCACTCACCAAACCGACCAAGTCAGCCAAGTCAGGCCAACCGGCTAAATCCGCTAAGGGCGACCACCTGGTCAAAGCCGATATCGAAGCGGATGCTAAAACCGCCCCTAAAGAAGACCAGCTGTCTTTGTTCTAATTTTGCGCTGAATGCGCGTTGAGCCCATGCCGCTACCTCGTTTCCGATTACCGAAGTTCTTGTCCAAGCGGTCGCCCGAGCTGGCCGGACCGCCGCCCGCGGCAGATGCGCAAGCGGCAGAGGGTTTGCAAGGCACGCTCATCGAACACCTGTTTGAACTGCGCACCCGGTTGATTCGTGCAGCACTGGCCGTGACCATTGTCTTTGTGGTGCTCTTCCCCTGGGCACGTGACTGGTATGCCCTCCTGGCGGAGCCCATGATTGCTGCCCTGCCTCAGGGTGGGCAGATGATCGCGACCGATGTGGTGGGCGTATTCCTGGTGCCCGTTAAAGTGACACTCATGCTCGCATTCCTGATCGCCTTGCCGGTGGTGTTATGGCAGGTCTGGTCCTTTATTGCGCCGGGTCTGTACGAACATGAAAAATCGCTGATCGTGCCGTTGATGATCGCCTCGATCGGGTTGTTTGCGGCAGGCATGGCCTTTGCCTACTTTGTCGTTTTTCCGTCGGTGTTCGGCTTCATGGTGGCCGTTGCGCCCGAAGGCGTGGCCTGGATGACCGACATCGACAAGTATCTGTCTTTCGTTCTGACAACTTTCCTGGCCTTCGGCGTCACCTTCGAGGTGCCCGTTGTCGTGATTGTGCTGGTGCGTATGGGCATTGTCTCGCTGGAGAAACTCCGCGCCTGGCGTCCCTACGTCATTGTCGGCGCTTTCATCATCGGCGCGATCTTTACCCCGCCAGACATCATGTCGCAGGTCTTGCTGGCCGTGCCGCTCTGGTTGCTTTACGAACTGGGTATGGTCCTGGCCGGCTTTATTACGCCGGTGACCAAATCACAGCCCGACTCAGAGCAGAACGAGCACAATCAAAGCGCCTGATCCGGATGCCGGGTTTCTACCGGCTCGCCACCCCGAAACAGGATCAGTGTGCCCGGTTCGATCCGGGTCCAGGCTTCATTGTCGGTGAGCGGGGTCGTGGCAATCACCGTCACACAATCGGTATCGGTAGTGACCTCATTGAAATCAATCATCACATCCTCATCCTTGAGGTGTGCCTGATTAAACGGGGCACGGCGCACGATGTAGTGCAGATCGGTCGAGCAATGGGCAATCAGCCAGCGGCCGTTCGATAGCAGAAAGTTGGCCGGCCCATGGGCACGCAGGATGGCTGCCACTTCAGCCATCGTATCCAGCAAATGCTCGTAACTGGGTGCCTTGGCGCCAAAGCGCAGAGCCAGGGTGTCCAGCAGGAAACAGAAAGCACGCTCGCTATCCGTATTACCGACCGGCAGGTAGCGACCCGAGAGCTCCGGGTTGAAGTCGATCAGGTTGCCGTTGTGCGCAAACACCCAGTAGCGTCCCCAGAGTTCGCGCTGGAACGGGTGGGTGTTCTGCAGACAGATATCCCCCTGGGTCGCCTTGCGGATGTGGGCCACCACGTTCATGGATTGAATCGGATAATCCTTAACCAGTGCTGCCAGCGGCGAATCGGTCGAGGGCGAGGGGTCCAGAAACACCCGGCAGCCGCGGCCGTCATCACCCTCGAAGAAGCCGATGCCCCAGCCGTCTTTATGAACGTCCGTACCGCCGCCCCGGCGTGAAAAGCCGCTGAACGAAAAGCAGATATCGGTCGGAACATTGCAACTCATGCCGAGTAGCTGGCACATGCATTACACTCCCTGCAAAAGACTTTAAGGACACGTTATGGCTTCCGTCACCCCGATTTTCCGCGATGCGCTGACCCGGTTTCTGGATGAACAGCTCAAGCCCGAAGGCTTCAAGGATTATTGCCCAAACGGTTTGCAAGTGGAAGGCCGGAACGAAATTCGTCGCCTCATTTGCGGCGTGACGGCCAACCAGGCTTTGCTGGATCTGGCGATAGGGCAGAAGGCTGATGCCATTCTGGTCCACCATGGTTGGTTCTGGCGCGGAGAAAACGGCGCCGTCACCGGCATCAAGCGCCAACGTCTTAAAACGCTACTGGCCCATGACATCAACCTCTATGCCTATCATCTGCCACTGGATGCCCATCCGGTGCTAGGCAATAACGCCGGCCTGGCCAAAGCCGCAGGTTGGCAACAGACTGGCGTCTTTGGTGAGCAGAACCTGGGGTGTATCGGGGATGTGCCACTGGGCACAACCGTCGAATCGCTGGCGGATCAGCTAACTCAGGTGCTGCAACGGCCGCCCATGGTGCTGGCGGCATCAGGTGATCAGTCGGTGCGCCGGATTGCCTGGTGTACCGGTGGGGCGCAGAGCTACTTCGAGGCCGCCATCGCTGAAGGCGCCGATGCCTTTGTGACGGGGGAGGTGTCCGAGCCTATGGTGCATCTGGCGCGGGAAACCGGGGTTGCCTATCTCGCCGCCGGCCACCATGCCACAGAGCGTTTCGGGGTACAGGCGCTGGGCGAGGCGATTGCCGGCCATTTTGGCATCACCGTCAGCTACGTGGACATCGATAGCCCGGTCTGAAGGCCCGTCATCCGGACATTTTCAATCTTTTGATTGTGTCCATAATTATGAATTTTAGGGGTGCGCTTTGCTGGCTGCGTGCTAGAATCTTTGTATCCGAGCGGGGTGTCGCGGGCGAAAGTCACCACAGACTGATGCTTAGTATCCTGTTTCGGCGCATACGTTCAGATTCGAGCGGGTGGGGGACAATCCGTTCGATATTCGTAACCTTATAAGGCAAGGAAAGCGCATGAAAATTCACGAATATCAGGGCAAACAACTCCTGAAGAAATTCGGCGTCAACGTGCCGCGTGGTATCCACTGCACCAGCGTCGATGACGCCGTGAAGGCAGCGGAAACCCTCGGCGGTAAAGTTTGGGTCGTTAAGGCTCAGATTCACGCAGGTGGTCGCGGTAAGGGCGGTGGCGTTAAAGTCGCTAAGTCGCTCGACGAAGTGCGCCAATACGCTAACGACATTCTCGGCATGCAGCTGGTTACGCATCAAACTGGTCCGGAAGGCCAGAAGGTTCGCCACCTGCTGATCGAAGAAGGCGCCGACATCCAGCACGAATACTACGTGGCTGCGCTGACTGATCGCGCAACCCAGTCCGTCGCTATCATGGCCTCCTACGAAGGCGGCATGGATATTGAAGAAGTCGCTCACAAGACCCCGGAAAAGATCGTCACGGTTTTCGTTAACCCGCTGGTTGGTCTGACCGACGAGCAGGCCCTGACCCTGGCCAAGGGCATGGGCATGAACGAAGCCTCGATCCCGCAGTGTGTGGATACGCTGAAGAAGCTGTACACCTGCTACATGGAAACTGACGCGTCGCTGGCTGAAATCAACCCGCTGATCCATGAAGGTGACGGCACGGTCAAGGCACTGGACGCCAAGTTCAACTTTGACTCGAACTCGCTGTACCGTCAGGAAGAGATCGTTGCGATGCGCGATCTGGACGAAGAAGATGCCGACGAAGTCGAAGCCTCGAAGTTCGACCTGGCCTACATCTCGCTCGACGGCAACATCGGCTGTCTGGTGAACGGTGCCGGTCTGGCCATGGCCACCATGGACACCATCAAGCTGTTCGGCGCTGAGCCGGCCAACTTCCTCGACGTCGGTGGCGGTGCCACGACCGAGAAGGTGACCGAAGCCTTCAAGATCATGCTCAAAAACCCGAAGGTCAAGGGCATTCTGGTCAACATCTTCGGCGGCATCATGCGCTGTGACACCATCGCCACCGGCGTGGTTGCTGCAGCCAAGGAAACCCATCTGTCGGTACCGCTGGTTGTCCGTATGAAGGGCACCAACGAAGATCTGGGCAAGCAGATCCTCAAGGATTCGGGCCTGCCGATCATCTCTGCCGATTCCA
>CAYLWV010000018.1:0-22622 GCA_964387485.1 uncultured Dechloromonas sp.
CATCGGGAAAGCTTTCAAAAAGCTCCCGCTGACGCTGGCGGATACGGGCATTCAACAATAAGTCGGGCAGATAATAACCAAGGGTCTTAGGAAGTTAAGCGTAACATGAGCTACGATAACTTCCTGAAATGGTTACTAAAAACAGGTACTACCGCCGTTCGAGAATCAGCGAGGCTAAATTCCGCCAGCTGGTGCGGTGTTTTGCGATGGATCTGACAGCTACGGTGACTGCAGAAATGACGGGTATCTCGCTCCGTTCTGTGAATACAATCTACCTGAAGATACGTCAACGATTGGCTGAAGCCTGTGAGTTGGCTTCGCCTCTGAACGGGGCGGTTGAAGTGGATGAATCCTACTTTGGGGCTCACCGGGTTCGCGGGCGACGTGGCCGAGGAGCCTACGGCAAGACGATTGTCTTTGGTCTCTTGAAACGTCAGGGCATGGTCTACACCGAGATCGTGCCTGACTGCTCGAAGGCCACGCTGCAAGGCATTATCCGGGGCCACATTGATCCGGCATCGGTCATTCATTCGGATGGCTGGCGCGGCTATGATGGCCTGGTGGATATCGGATTCGATAAGCATTTCCGGGTCAATCACGGTGCTAATGAGTTTGCCAGCGGAGAACGCCACATCAACGGTATCGAGAGCTTCTGGAGTTATGCAAAGCGAAGGATGGCCAAGTTCAACGGCTTGACCAAGCGAACCTTCTACCTGCATCTCAAAGAAACTGAGTTTCGATTTAACCATCGGGGTGATAACCTGTACCTCGTTACTCTCAAATTACTGCGTCTTAACCCGCTTTAACTTCCTAAGACCCAATAATTATTTATGTCTAGGACAGATATGTTATAGTTTTTCCAGACCCATCAAATGGGCATGGAGGAGACATGACCTACAAAATCGAAGTTCGAAACCCGTCGAGTCATGAGTGGGTACCCCTTGAGTTTCTTGAAATCAGCCTTGCCGAATTGAACAAGCGCGTACAAATGATCAAACAGATTTACCCGGACTATCTGGTTCGGGCCCTGGATTACGGTTCATCCCAGACGGTTGCTTTTGTCTGACACCGGATTTGTATACATAAGGAGACTCTATGGGACTGAGTTTCAAAATTGAGGTCAGAAACAATGCGAGTGAACAGTGGATTTTTTTCGAGGAGCTTGAGAAAAGTCCTGAAATCGTTCGCGATTATGTCCGGCTTGTTCGGACTGCTTACCCTAACTATTGGGTACGTGCGATGAACCAGCTGACAGGTGAAGTACTAACCAGTAATCAGTCTGACTGAACAAGAAGAGCCGCTCAGCGGCTCTTTTCAATGGGTATAGGCCAATTATTTGACCAGAGGTCGGATGCCCGTAAACCCACCATCCACCGACCATACTTGTGCTGTCACCCGGGCGCTGTTTTCCGACATGAGCCAGACCATCAGTTCGGCCAGCTCATCAGTAGTGCCAATGCCTTGTATCGGATACTGTCGGGCGGCAGCCCCCCGAGCAGCATCGGTGCCTAGAATGCTCTGGGTTGCCGGGGAATCCATAATGCCCGGCGCCACCACATTGACGCGGATACCATAAGGCGCGTAGGTCGCTGCAGCCCCGCGAGCCAGTCCTTCAACCCCGGCCTTGGCCGCCGCAACCGCTTCATGATTCGGCGTGCCGATCTGGGCGGCTACCGACGAAACAAGCACAGCACTACCCGGAAGATTTTTTTGCCGTAAGCCACCCACAAAAGCCCCCAGTGATGCAAACGCACTGATCAGGTTGGCTTGTAGACAATCCTCGAAATCCTTAGGGTTCATCCGGTGCAAGGCTCCCAGCCGGATATTACCCACGCAATGAGCTAAAGCCTGAGGCACCAACCCTGCTGCTTCAGCTAGGGACATGACTTGCGCAGCGCCCTCGAAGGTCGAGCAGTCCGCCTCAACCTGCAGGTGGTCATTTCCGTAAATGGCCTGTAACCGGCTGAGGTCTCGGCTAACCAGCACAAGTTTCCAGCCGTCTTTTCGCAGCTTTTGGGCAACAGACTGACCCAATCCGCCTGCTGCACCGGTAATCAATGCTACCCGATTCACATCAGACTCCGTGTACCTGTCGCCAGTCGGCAACGAGCGCTGGCACACCGTCAATATTATTCAGGACCCGAATACCCGGAATATCCAGTTTTTTATCGGGTAATGCACCGCCACCAGCCCAAATCATGATTTCAGGCGACAGGAGTTGGCGGAACTGGCGGAGATCCTTCAAGGCATCTCTGGCCGGATAAGCGGCACTGAACGAGACAGCGACCACATCGAATCCACCAGTGAAGGCATAACTGGCGATATCGGTTAAAGGTAACCGTGTACCGAGAGAAGTACATTGCGCCCCTTCTGCCACACACATGGCCTCGACCATCAGAATGCCCAGCCCGTGCTCTTCGTTCGGAAAAGTTGTCAGTAGCAATCTCGGTGATGAATGACCTGGTGCCTGAAGCTGAATAGCGTGACGGATGACGTTCTGGACCTGTTCGGTATAAAGGTGCTCTTCCGGAATCGACAATTCACCCCGCAACCACGAGTCTCCAACGACATTGTTCATGGGCACCACGGTATGCGTGATAAAACGCTGCAAACCTTCCTTGACGAGAATTCGGTTCAGGTGCGAGCGCAACTCATGGCTACGGTGCATGCGCAGTAGCTTGAGCATGGTGTTGCAGAACAAATAGGAGGCAGGGTCCACGGCACTGCTGCTGTAGGTATCCAGCAGATTAAGCAGTTCGGATAAGTCCTGGGTAATGATTTTTCCGGGGCGCACGCCCTGATCCATGAGTCGGCGGATGATCCGCAGACGTTCAACCTGTGCCATCGGATAAATGCGCTCACCGGAAGCATCCCGTTCCGGCACCGGGAAGCCATAACGGCGCTCCCAGACGCGCAGGGTGTCTTTACCGATGCCGGTATCCCGCTCGACCTCTGCAATACGCAGGCCTTCGCTCATACCCAGTGTGTTTGCAAATTCTGGCTTGTTCATTTTTTGTCTAGGACAAATCTTGACACGGATGAAATTAGCGCTTATTTTGCCACTAAATAGTTTGTCTTGGACAAAAGGAGCAAAAAATTTTTTACCGCTCAACCGTGCTTCTGATCGCCAACTGGGCGCTCCTGTTCAGCGGGCCAACGATGGCGCGAGACATTCCCCGAGAGACAACTATGACCTCAATGACTACAGGCAGCTGCCCTCAATTGTTCAACCAGACGTTTAAACGCTTGCAGGATGAGACGCCCCAGTCGCTCTGCCAATACAGCGGAAAAGTCATTCTGGTGGTTAACACGGCCAGTTACTGTGGTTTTACCCGACAGTACGATGGCCTGGAAAGGCTTTACGAACGTTTCAAAACACAGGGATTGATCGTGCTGGGCTTCCCATCCAATGATTTCGGCCAACAGGAGCCGGACAGCAATAAAAAGATTGCTGACTTCTGCCATAACACCTATGGCATCAAGTTCCCGATGTTTGCTAAATCCTCGGTCCGCGGATCAAACGTCAACCCGTTTTTCAGACAACTCGCCAGCATCACGGGCGATACACCTACCTGGAACTTCCACAAATACCTGATCAGCCGTGATGGCAGACAGGTCTTGAGTTTCGGCAGCCAGATCGCCCCTGAAAGCAAAACCCTGACCGAGGCCATCGAAAAGATGCTCAAAGGCACACCCTGACCCGGTCACCCTGCAATCGGACCCAACCTCATCAACAGGAGAGTTACTATGAACGCACCGGACAAACCTCTATATGCGATGCTGCTGCCAGACATCCAGGGCTCCCCGGATCACCGGGATGTTGCCATCAACCAGGTCGGTGTCCGCGGCTTGCGCTATCCGCTGCGTTTACTGGATGCACGTGGCGAACCCCATGCAACTGTGGCAACCCTGAGTATGACAGTCGGTTTAGCGCCAAGAGTCAAGGGTACCCACATGTCCCGCTTTATCGAAATCATGGAGGCACAGGATTCACCTCTCACGATACTGGATATGAAGGCGCTGTTTAATCGCATGCGCCAAAGACTTGAGGCACGAAGCGGCCGGATCGAGTTTGCTTTCCCATACTTCATCCGCAAGCAGGCACCCGTTTCCGGTGTTACCAGTCTCATCGATATCGATGCAGTGATCACGTTAAGTGGCAGCGAGACGAGCCAAACGGATATCACACTGCGCGTGGTGGTGCCTGTCACCAGTCTTTGCCCCTGCTCTAAGGAAATTTCCGATTACGGCGCCCACAATCAGCGCTCGCACATCACCATCGACGCCACGCTGCGCGAGAACGACAGCATGTCCATCGAAGATCTGGTTCGTATCGCTGAAGATGAAGCGTCCTGCGAGGTTTTCGGGCTACTGAAGCGACCTGATGAAAAATGGGTTACGGAACGCGCCTATGACAATCCGAAATTTGTCGAAGACCTGGTGCGTGACATCGCCTTGCGTCTGAAACAGACATCTGAAATCCGTACCTGGTCAGTCAGCTCGGAAAACTTCGAATCCATTCATAACCACTCTGCCTATGCCCTGATCGAGGGTAACAACGGCTGAAGGAATTCAATGCGACAGAAAATCGCCATCGTCGGTAGCGGCATCTCCGGTCTCGGGGCCGCCTATCTACTCAGCCAAGCACATGATGTTACTGTGTTCGAAACCGATCAACGCCTCGGTGGGCACAGCCATACGGTCGACATCGATCTTGATGGCCAGCGCTTTGGGGTCGATACTGGCTTTCTGGTCTTCAACGAACGAACCTACCCCCTGCTCTGTCGGCTGTTCGGGCATTTGAAGATCCCCGTTGTGAAAAGCGAGATGTCTTTCTCTGTACAGATTGCCCAACCGGCAATGGAATGGGCCGGTACCAACCTGGATACCGTCTTTGCACAAAGAGGCAATCTGCTGCGTCCCTCTTTCTGGAAGATGCTGGCAGACATTCTGCGATTCAACCGGATGGCAACCCGGGACATGACCAACCCCGATCTGGCGCATCTGGCGCTGGGGGAGTATCTGGATCGGCAGGGTTATGGCCTGCGCTTCCGCGAGGATTATCTTCTGCCGATGGCCGCTGCCATCTGGTCGTGTCCGACAGAACAGATGCTGGCTTATCCGTTTCAGACCTTTGCACGCTTCTGCCACAACCACGGCCTATTACAGATCACCAATCGCCCCACCTGGATGACGGTTGCCGGTGGCTCCCGGGTCTATGTCAACACATTGGCCCATGCGATTCGCAGTCAGGGGGGCGATATCCGCCTGGAGTCAACGATCAGCGCCATCGAACGTCACATGGCAGGGGTGAACATTCACTCGGCAGCTGGCACTGAAAGGTTTGACCAGATTCTTCTCGCCTGCCACAGCGACCAAGCCCTGGCGTTGATTGGTAATGATGCAACACTGGAAGAACGCACGCATCTGTCACAGATCCGTTACCAACCCAACCGGGCTGTCCTGCACACAGATGCCGCACTACTCCCGAAAAACCGGAAGGCCTGGTCGGCATGGAACTACGCAGCGCCTGGCCAGCTGAGTCGTCATAGTGCGCAAAGCCCGGTCAGCGTGTCTTACCTATTGAATAAGCTACAACCAATGCCAACCGAGACCCCCGTCATCGTAACGCTGAACCCGTGGCATGAACCTGCTGCGGCCAAAACCTATCGTCAGATTCATTACTCACATCCGGTATTTGACGGCCCGGCCATTGCGGCACAATCGGCGATCAAGCATCTTTCAGGTCAGAACCGCACCCTGTTTGCCGGTGCCTGGCTGGGGTACGGTTTTCATGAAGACGGTTTTGCCTCGGCCGTTCGCGCTGCGGGTCAACTGATGCCGCTGCCTGATTGGCTACTCGGCGATCAACCCGCATTAAACGAGGTTGAGGCCATCCAGTTAACACCGGCGGTCGTTAACGCATGACTAACGCCACCAATCTGGGCTGGACCTCGCCATCCCTTTGTACCGGGGAGGTGATGCACGCTCGTACCCGGCCAACCCGTAATGTCTTTCGCTACCCGGTTTTCTACCTGCGTTTACCGCTGAGCCAGCTCAACCTTCTCAAGGCGCCGGGTCTGGCCATCAATCGCCGCGGTATCTGCCAGATGCTGAATCGGGATCATGGCCCCATGGATGGCACCGATCTTCTGATCTGGTCCCGCCAGGTACTGGCTGCACATGATCTGGCTGATGTAACGGCAGGCGGTGAGGTTGTGTTACAGACGATGCCGCGATTATTTGGTTACGCCTTCAATCCGGTTAGCTTCTTTTTCTGCTACGACATCAATACACAATTACGTGCGGTCATCGCTGAGGTCAGCAATACCTTCGGGGAACGTTACAACTATGTCGTGACCCATGCGGATCACCGCCCGATCAAGTCGCACGACCGTATGAAGGCCCGCAAGTCGTTTCATGTTTCACCTTTCTTCCCTCTCAACGGGGAATACGAATTCCGCTTCGGTGGCACACCTCAGGCACCTGTTGCCATCATTAACTACGATGTCGCCGGTACTGATGGCGCGGCAGCCAGGCACCACGATGCCAACCGTGGCGATGGCCACTATGGCCTGCGAACCTGGTTACGTGGTGATGCGGCCCCGCTCACGGGTCAAACGTTACGCCGGGCTATCTGGCGTTTTCCGCTACTGACCTTCGGCGTCATTACCCGCATCCACTGGCAGGCACTCCGTCTATGGATACACAAGGTCACATTTTTTACCAAGCCTGATCTGCCCACGCCTTCACTCAAGGAAAAAACGCCATGAATACACGTACGGAAGCATTGCGCTCGGATGACATGACGATGCCAATGTGTGTCACAGGGCTCCCGCACAGGACCGCCCAGCGGATTCCGGACGCAGAGAGTCTCCCGGTTGCCGCCCGGACCGTGCTTATCATGCTAGATCAGATCGAACATGGGCAAATTAAAGTCTGCCTGCCCGACGGCCGTCAACATCTGTGTGGTCTGCAACCTCAAGGCCCGGTGATTGATCTGGTCGTGCACGACTGGCAGGTCTTTGGTGACATCATTGCACGGGGCGACATCGGTGCCGCCGAATGTTACGTTGACGGGCTCTGGGGCACCGAATCACTCGTCGCCTTGCTCACGTTGATCGCGATGAACCGCAGCGTTCTGAAAAATGCCATTCATGGCCGGCGCTGGCAGCTCTTGAGCGCCTGGATGCTGCACAGGATGCGCGCCAATACCCGCCGTGGCAGTAAACGTAACATCATGGCGCACTATGATCTGGGTAATGATTTCTACCGCCTCTGGCTGGATGAAACCATGACCTATTCCAGCGCCCTCTTTGATGGTGTCGACCATCCGGATCAGGCAGGCTTGAGCGATCTGCCTGCAGCACAGCGTGCAAAAAATGATCGCATGATCCGTGCACTCGGCATACAGCCGGGCGACCGTGTTCTGGAAGTGGGCTGTGGCTGGGGAGGTTTCGCGGAACAGGCAACGACAGCCGGTGCGCAGGTCACGGGTCTAACACTCTCACCGGCACAACAGGCGTTCGCCCGAGAACGCGCCATTGCGGGTGGATGGGAACATCGGGCCGATTTTTTACTCAAAGATTATCGTGACATGCACGGACATTTTGACCATATCGTCTCTGTCGAAATGTTCGAAGCTGTTGGAGAACGTTGGTGGTCGACTTACTTCAAAAGCCTGAAGCGCCTGCTTAAACCGGGTGGTCGTGCACTGATTCAGGTGATTACGATTGATGACACACTCTTTGATGCGTACCGGAAAGGCACCGATTTCATCCAGCGCCACATTTTTCCGGGCGGCATGCTGCCCTCCCCCGATCACTTCCGGAAGCATGCCGAGCGTGCCGGCCTCAACGTGGCTGATGATCTGGCATTTGGCACCCACTATGCGCGCACCCTGGGTCTGTGGCACGAGTCATTCTGTGACCGACTGCCGGATGTCAAAGCCCAGGGCTTCGATGAGCGTTTCATCCGCTTGTGGCGTTTCTACCTGGCCTACTGTGAAGCCGGTTTCCGTGCCGGATCAATCGATGTTCATCAGTTTACTTTGCAAGCCTAAGAGATAACGATCATGAAACGATTTGCTGCGCTCTGGCGGAATCCGCTGCTCACCGTTTGCGCCCTGATCGGGCTCAACGGCTGCGCCGGTATTGATGTTAAGCAGTACGCCCAGGAACAACCCAGCCTGGATCTCCAACAATACTTCAATGGCACACTGGATGCCTACGGAATGTTCCAGAAGCGATCCGGTGAGGTGGTGAAACGGTTCCATGTCGTGATTGATGCCCGCTGGCAAGGGGATGTCGGAACACTGGATGAGCGTTTTACCTATAGCGACGGCACCACACAGCAGCGTATCTGGACCATCACTAAAACAGGGGCACAGACCTACACCGGCACCGCGGCCGATGTGGTGGGCCTTGCCCGAGGTGAACGTGCAGGCAATGCTCTGCGCTGGCAATATGTGCTGGCCCTACCTGTGGATGACAAGGTCTATCACGTCGACTTCGATGACTGGATGTTCCTGATGGACAACAAGGTGATGCTCAACCGTTCCACCATGTCCAAATGGGGGGTTGATCTGGGTGAAGTCACGCTGACCTTTGTGAAACGCTGACGAGCTTCGCCATGCGTCCTCTCAATCAACCGATACGCCAGCAGGACTGGGCGGGTCTCCGGGTGTGGCTCATCGGGGCGTCTGCCGGCATCGGCGCAGCGCTTGCTCAGAAACTGTCGGGGCTGGGTGCCCGCCTGGTATTGTCTGCCCGCCAGGCCCCCCCACTGCACATCGTGGCGCAACAGTGTGCTTCGGCAAAGCCGCTCGTCCTGCCGCTGGATGTCTGTGATGGGGCGGCCATTGCATTGGCCGTATCAATGATCCGGAAAGATCTGGGTGGCCTGGATCTGGTGATTTTCAACGCGGGAACCTATGACGCCACGCGTATCGACTCCCTGACGGCAAGTGGCGCCGAGCAAGCCCTGCGGGTAAACCTTCTGGCACCGATTGCTGTCACAAGCCACGTTCTGCCTTTGTTGCTGGCGTCCACTAACGATGACAGACCGCGGGGTTTGGCCTACGTTGCCAGCGTTGCCGGCTACCGTGGCCTACCCCGTGCGCTGACCTATGGCCCGGGCAAAGCCGGATTGATCAGCTTTGCCGAATCGCTGTGGGTCGACCTGCAGGGGCTGGGGCTCAACACCTGGATCATAAATCCGGGGTTTGTGCGCACCCGTCTGACGGCCGGAAACGACTTCACGATGCCGGCGCTGATCGAACCGGAAGCCGCAGCCCGCGCCATGATCGACGGATTTACACGCGGCCGCTTCGAGATTCATTTCCCCAGGCGTTTTACATGCCTGATGAAACTGCTCCGCCTCCTGCCCGTTGAATGGTATTTGCGACTGAGCAAGCGCCTGGTGCCCGTCATGGACCGCAACACACTAATGCAAAAGACCACTGGTACGCCAGATCAGCATCCGGACTAAACAAGGAGCTCAATATGCCCCATCTGAACCGTGATCAAACCCAGGCCGCTGTGGATACCCTGGTGCCTTTTTACGAACATCTGCGCCCACAGGATGTTGATGACTTCGCGCGTTTTTATCGCCAGGACGCGCGCTTCCGTGACCCCTTCAACCATGTGAGCAGCCTTGAAGGCATCAAGCGAATTTTTAACCACATGTTCATACAGGTCCATGAGCCGGCTTTCCGGGTCACCAAATCCATCATTGGTGAGGGTGACGCCATCCTGTTCTGGACTTTTCATTTCCGCTTCAAGGGAATGAGCTGCAAATCCGCTCAAAGCCTGGAGGGCGTCACGCATCTGGCATTTGACGAGAACGGCATGGTAACGCTGCACCGGGACTACTGGGATGCGGCCGAAGAGTTCTATGGTCGCTTACCCCTGATTGGTGCACTGATGCGTGGTTTACAGCGCATGATCCGGGCCTGATCGACCTCTTAAGGTGGTCAGCGCCAGCTCTTTGCGCCAGACATATAGTAATCCGACTGCCACCGCTTTAAGGCCCAGAGGTAACAATACATAGGCCGCCACCAGGACATCGCGATGTTCCGTACTCCCCGGAGTGTAACCGAACAGACCGAGCAGTGGCAGGGCTATGCCGGCAGCCAGGGCAAGGTTGATCTTGGCAACGAGATTCCAGACGCCGAAATAGGTTCCGGTGCCACCCCGCGCTTCTCCGAGGTCCGCGACCATTGAAGCGGGAATCGTCAGGTCGGTCCCGACCGCGATGCCCGACCCGATACATATCAGCAGAAACAGACCCCAGTCATCCCAGCCCAAAAAAGCAGCCCCGAGGAAAGACAGCATGGCCAGTATCATCGCCAGCATCCAGGTCCAAGGCCGGCCCCATCGTCGGGCAAAGCGCACCCACAGGGGGACAGCCAGTGCCGCCGCCAGAAAATAACTTCCCAGCAGCAAACCTGTCTTATCCGGTACTCCCAGCACATCCGTCACATAGAACACAAACAGGGTTGCCGGAAACGCCGATGCCACACCATTGGCAAAAAATACGGCGATCAGCCGGCGAAATACCGGGTCGCCCCAGGCCACCTGCAAACGCTGCAACAAAGACTGTTCCGTGGCTTGAGGCTGCCCCACCGGCAAACCCCTCAAGGCAACAGCCGCCACCAAAAGGAACAGGAGGAGAAATACCGGCAGCTGCTGCATGCCGCTGAGTACGTCGTCCGCAACCGCCGTTGGAATCATGGCGGCGATCACCACCCCGGCCAGAATAAAGGCTTCACGCGCACCCGTCAGCTGTAGGCGCTCAACGGAATCACGACCCAGATCACCACCCCAGGCCTGATAAGCAATCATGGCCGCCGAAAAACCCAGCGTGCAGCACGCCAGGGTGACAAACAGCCAGATGGCGGGGATCGCTATCGCCAGCGGGGTCAGCGAAAACAAGCCATAAAACCCGAGTCCGAAAGGGATTAGGGCCCGGAATAGGAAAACGCGACGCGTCTGGCGATCTACCAGCCAGCCAAAGACCGGGTCTGCCACAGCATCCAGCATGCGCGTCAACAGAAGAATCAGGCCAATGGCCGAGAGGCTTAATAAGCCACTCCGGGCATAGAGATCCGGCACAAACAGATAGATTGGCAGCGCCCCGAAGGCCAGCGGTAACCCGAGCAATCCGTACCGGAACGTTTCCCCCCGCAGCATCAGCCGGCACCAGAGAGAAGCAGGCGGCTGCGCAATGCGGGCTCACTGGTTTTCGGATCCAGCCAGATACCGAAGAACAGCCTGGCAAAATCCGGATCTCGAATCTGACCAATCTCCCGCCGGTTATAGAAAAACGTGGCCGATCCCGGGCGATAAACGCCAACGATCTGATCACCCGGTTTGACGTCCGGAAAAATACGCCGCAGGGTGGCAGACCATACGGTCAGCTGCTGGTCGCTGGCGCCGAGGCCGCGCATCTGATCCACACTCGCGTCAACAATGCGCTGCCCGGGTATATCCCGCTTGTAGGTCAGTTCCAGTGCCAATGGCGGTGTTTTGGGATCAGGTCCCGCCCAGAGCGAAGCCTCGTAGACGAGAAAACCGAACCGGCGCAATTCACCCGAGCCGTAGCGCTGTAGCTTCAGATCCGGTGTCATTGATGGAACTTCGGCTTGTGCCTGGCCTTGCCCGCTGGCAGCCCATAGGCTCAGGATGCCTATCATGGCATAACGACTAATCCGTCTTTTAAGCATTGTGACGCTCATCAACACCCCTATCAGCTTTCTTGGTGTTTACAACAGATATCAGACTACCAAAGCCTTGGCCCATTGACCATAAACCTGATCAGCCAATCGGCGCAATGCCGATAAGGCCCCTGGTAACAGATGGTGGATCTGTGCCGGCGTCTGAATCGCCGCCCTTGCTGTTTCGTTTAAGGTCTCGCCCTCCCAGTGCCCGCACCAGTCGCTGATCATCGCTGGCGTCATCTCTAGATGACATTGCATCCCGAAATGGGGGCCCATGACAAACATCTGGTGTGCACAAAACGCATTGCCGGCCAGCAAGGTGGCACCTTCGGGTATGGAAAAAGTTTCCCCATGCCATTGAAACACCGTCATGGGACTCCCTGAAAATGCTCCTAACCACTCGGATGCAACCGGAACCGGTTGCGCCTCTATCGTGCTCCACCCAATCTCCTTGACCGCGTTGCGTATCACTCGCCCGCCGAGGCCCCGGCTCATCAGCTGGCCACCAAGACAATGACCAATCACCGGCACGCCTCTGGCGACTGCATCACGCACCAGCGCACAGACCGGTTCAATCCACGGCAAGGGGTCATTCACGCTCATCGAGCCCCCCATCAGACAAATACCCGCGTAAGCACTGGCCTCTGCCGGTACGGCATCACCTTGATCGATGGCGATTAGCACCCAGGATATGCCCTGCTGATCCAGATAATCAACAAAGTAACCTGGGCCTTCGATTTGATTAAAACGGAAAATAGCAACGGGTTTCATCTGCGATTCAACTCCTGTGACTCAATAATCTGATTTTCCAATAACAATCTGTCAACGCGCCGATTACAAGGGAATGCCGTCGAATGCCGCATACGTATTTTTAAGCCAGGCTTTAACCCGTTGTCGCTCCAACAAACCAAGCGCATTAGCGCCATCGCGGTGGTGCATCGCTGCCCAAAAGCTGGCGTTCTGTGCATCAATCTTGCGCATGCTTGCCTCATGCAATTGCGGCACGGTTATAACGCGTGCCCCCAAATCCATGGCCAATTTAAGCTCGGGAGACTGATCCAGTAACGAAAAGTCATTGCCGCGGCCCATATTGCGGACAACGATAAAGTTAGCCCTGTCGCCATAAGTCTCGGTCAATCCCCCTAACAAATCGACCGAATCTTGGCCGCCATCGGCAATATGCCAAAAATAAACCCTGACATCCATCTCTGAAAATAACGTTAACAAATCAGAGTCATTGATCCAGCGGGATAAGGGTTGCGCTGTCTGGGCAGCCAGGTCGACAATCACCTTCTGCTCGATAGCTTGCTGGCGCTCATCTTCAAAGCTGCTGACAATCAGGTCCAATCCTTCGTAGGTATCGACCACAATCCGTGCAGCATAATCGGCATAGAAGCGACGAAAAGATGCATGTGAACGATCCGTGTCGTAACCGGTGAAGGGTTTTGCATGGTCAATAAAGTACTGTGCCAGCACCCTGGAAACGACAGATTTGCCAACACCACCTTTTTCACCACCAATAAAATTAACTGACTTCATGGGGAACACACCTTAGAGTACGTAGAAATTTCTACAGATGGCGATCTATAAGCAACTAACATGCCAGACTTAAAGTTGATCATCGGCAAAAAAGGCCTTAAAGCAAGGCTCTGGCCTACATCTTTGTAGGTATTTCACACGGAAATAGGTGAAATATCGGTGCAGGTTAAGCATTTATTCACGCTAAAGGTGTATTCTTCAAACCCAATAACAGAAAGATGTAATGTCCTCGAAACTCGTACAAAAAGCACGTAGCCTGCTGTTTGACGGTGCCGTTGCACTCGTGACCATTCCTTTTGGCCTCATTCTTGGCTGCGTTGGTTTTGCACTGCCCTTGCAAACACGCTTTCTGCTGGTCCGCTGGTGGCGTTACAGCTTTGTTTTCTTTGAACGTTTTATACTGGGTATCCGCGTTGAAGTGATCGGTGCCGAGAATATTCCCGATCAGCCGTGCATCATCATCTCAAACCATCAGTCGGCCTGGGAGACGGTAGGGTTGCAAAGTCTGTTTTCCCCATGCGTCTTTGTCCTCAAACAAGAGCTTCTGAAAATTCCCTTCTTCGGCTGGGGGTTGGCCTCGGTCAAAATGATTGCGATTGATCGGGAAGCCTCGAAAAAGGCCCTGAAAGCGGTCACTGATCAAGGCATTGACCGCCTGTCCCAGGGGATTTCTGTGGTGGTATTTCCAGAAGGCACCCGTGCGGCAGCCAATGAATTGCTCCCGTTTCAGATCGGCGGCGCCTTTCTGGCGAGCAAAAGTCATGCACCCGTCGTGCCGGTAGCGCATAATGCGGGTTGTGTTTGGCCGAAGGGGTCTTCACTGAAGGGACCGGGCGTGATTACGGTAGTCATCGGCGAGCCGATTATGCCGGGTCTGAAAGCCCAGGAACTCAATGAGCGGGTTGAATCCTGGATTCGCCAGCAAATGCCGGCGATGAATTAAGGAAGCAGTTTCTATGACATGCGTTGATGATTTTCGACTGAAGTTCGGTAAAAAAGAGATTGTCCCCATTATTGTGGGAGGCATGGGTGTTGATATTTCAACGGCGCAACTCGCCCTGGAAACAGCACGGCTTGGTGGCATCGGCCACATCTCGGATGCCATGGTCCCCGATGTCAGTGACAAGCGTTTCAATACGACCTTTGTCAAGGATAAAACCAAGTTTTACCGGCTCAACATTTCGAATTCGGACAAGTCGAGCGTTAAGTTCGATCTCGGTTTGCTGGCCGAAGCAACCAAACTGCATGTCGCCGCGACGATGGAGGCCAAACGTGGTGAAGGCTTGGTATTCGTCAACTGCATGGAAAAGCTCACCATGAATGCGCCGCGTGAAACACTGCAGGTGCGTATGGCCTCCGCGCTAGATGCGGGCATTGACGGCATCACTCTGAGTGCCGGTTTGCACCTGGGCTCCTTCTCGCTGATTGAAGACCACCCGCGATTCCGTGATGCCAAGCTGGGCATCATTGTCTCTTCGGTACGTGCATTGCAGATTTTTCTGCGCAAGAACGCCAAGCTGAACCGCCTGCCCGATTACGTGGTGGTCGAAGGCCCCCTGGCCGGCGGCCACCTGGGGTTTGGTGCCGACTGGGCGCAATATGATCTGGCTACGATTTGTGCCGAGATCATTCAGTATCTGAAAAACGAACAGCTGGATATTCCGGTGGTTGCCGCCGGGGGGATTTTTACCGGCAGCGACGCAACATCCTTCCTGGAAAACGGTGTGGCGGCAGTTCAGGTGGCCACCCGCTTTACCGTAGCAGAAGAGTGCGGCCTGCCCTACAAGGTCAAGCAGGAATACTTCAAAGCCAGCGAAACCGATATCGAAGTGAACAATATCTCGCCCACCGGTTACCCGATGCGCATGCTGAAGAGCTCACCGGCCATTGGTTCGGGGATCCGTCCGGGCTGCGAGTCTTACGGCTATCTGCTGGACGGCAACGGCAATTGCTCCTACATTACGTCGTACAACCGCGAAGTTGCCGCGCACCCGAATAGCAAGAACATCTCGGTCATGGACAAGACCTGTCTGTGCACCCACATGAGCAATATGAATTGCTGGACCTGTGGTCACTACACCTATCGTCTGAAAGATACGACGCACCGGTTGGCAGACGGCTCTTACCAGGTCTTGAGTGCCGAGCATATTTTCAACGACTATCTATATAGCACCGATCAGAAGATTGCCTTGCCCAAACAGCCGGTCTGATCAGGCATTGTTTATCAGGGTAGCGGCAGTGCCACTACCACTTCTTGGGTATTTCTATTGGGTGCAATAGCCGTAACACTGGCTGCTATGCATCCGACACCCCACCCCCATCCGAAATCATGGTCTCATGCCGCGCTATGGCAGGTCGGTTTTCGACCGTTTTTCGTGGCGACCTGTATCTCCGGCGCCCTGCTTCCACTCTGGTGGGTACTGGTCTATAGCGGCCAAGTATCATGGTCGGCGCTCGATCTCACTCCGCTCCTTTCGGCAACCCGGTGGCATGCTCATGAAATGTTTTACGGGTTTGGCTGGGCATTACTCGGTGGTTTCCTACTCACTGCCACAAAAAACTGGGTAGGCATTCGGGGACAACATGGCCGCACCCTTATGGTGCTAACCGGGTTATGGCTGCTGGATCGTCTTGTCATGGCCTATGGCGGTGCATGGCCGCCGCTCGTCGCCTATATTGCATCCCCCCTGTTCCTGATACTGATTGTGGTGCTCCTGAATATCGATCTGATCAGACATCATGGCAAAGACAGCTATCAGGATAATGTCTACCTCATCATATCGCTGCCGATCTTTATCGTTGCCAAGCTCAGCATGATGTCCGAAAGCATCGACCCTGCGATAGGCACAACCATGACCGTGGCACTTTTCAGACTGGCATTTCTGGTCATGCTGGAAAGAACCATCCCTGCATTTATGAAGGGCGCTTTTTCCGTAGATCTGACTCAGCCCTCATGGAGCAAGCATGGCATCAAACTCATTGGCTTCGCCCTGATCTTTACCACCTGGCTGCCCGTCCCCCTGCTCTCTGGGCTTTGTTTCTTGCTAGCGCTACTGCTACTGATCCGATTTTTCAAATGGTCTCCAGCAAAAGCCTTGAGCCGCGTGGATATCGGCGTCATGTACCTCGGCTACCTGGCCATTGTGGTGAATCTACTGCTGATTGCCACAACGCCGCTTTTCGGTCACTGGGTGGGTGTCGCTTCCATTCATATCTTCACGTTAGGGGCCATGGGTCTGATTGCGCCAGCCATGATCATCCGTATCAGCAACGGCCATACCGGCCGCAAGGTGCAGTTCACAGGCTGGGACAAATCCGCACTTTATCTGATGATGGGTGCGCTGGTATTCAGAGTCATCGTCCCCTTCCTGATGCCAGGCAGCTACATCACAGAGCTGTACCTCACCGCGCTATGCTGGCTGATTGCCTTCGGCATCGTCGGCTGGCGCTATACGCCTTTGTTGATCAAACCCCGCATTGATGGACGGCTACATTAAACACAGGTTTCATGGAGATCCCTATGAATACTGCACTGACACTGCATGAAATCCCGGACAAAACGGTAATCCTGAGCTGGCTTAAAACAGTGATTGATCCCGAAGCCGGAATCAATATCGTCGACATGGGTCTGATCTACGATATTCAATACGATGGACAACAGATCATGATCTCCATGACCATGACATCGCCTGCGTGCCCGGTCGGTGATCTATTGATTGAAGATGTCGAGCGGTGCATACGATCACATATCCCGCCGGAGACCATCATCAAGGTTGAGCTGACCTTCAATCCGCTGTGGGAACCCGCCATGATGTCCGAGCAGGCCCGAGAAAGCTTCGGATGGTAAAGTACATGGCGCCGAAATACCGCCTTCCGTTTCTGCTACTGGGGATGCTATCGCTGGTAACTGGTGTGACCACCGGCCTTGCCCGATTCGGCATATCGATGCCGGAGATGGTTCAATCGGCCAGCGGATTTCACAGCGCCTTCATGATATCGGCCTTCTTCGGCACGCTCATCGGTCTGGAACGGGCAGTTGCCACACGCTATCTCTGGGCCTACTTCGCCCCCCTGTGCAGCGGCCTCGGCGGCTTACTACTTTTGCTTCCAACACCCATATCGTTTTCCAACCATCTTGCCCCCGGTCTGATCATGCTAGCCGGTGCCGTATTTACGGCAGCCAGCACCATGATCGTTATTCAACAGAAGGCGCTATTCACCATCACTCTGTGGATTGCAGCAGCACTCTGGTTCCTGGGTAACTTCCTGTGGTTCTTGTCAGATAATTTTTGGGTCAGCATTCCCTTCGGACTGTGCTTTCTGGTCTTCACTATCGCCGGTGAACGCCTGGAACTCACCCGTTTCATGCCGCCCCGGAAATCAGCGACCGGATTGTTTATCGCCTTACTGGTGATCATGACGCTGGGCAGTTTGCGCTCCGGCATGAGTAGTTTTACCGATAACACGCTCCTGGGTCTGGGCTTTGCCGGCCTGGCCCTCTGGCTGTTCCAATTTGATATTGCACGAAAAACAATACGCCAGACTGGAATTACGCGCTTTGTTGCCTGTTGCCTGCTCAGTGGTTACTTCTGGCTACTGATCGGTGGATTGCTCCTGACCCCGATCAGCCCGGCCGATTTCAATGCTTATCAGCGGGATGCGGCGGTTCATGCGGTGGCGCTGGGCTTCGTCTTTTCCATGGTCATCGGTCACGCCCCGATTATTTTTCCGGCCATCATGCGCGTGGCCATTCCCTTCAATGAGCGGATGTACATGCCTCTCGCCTTACTGCATCTCGGCGTGGCCATCCGCATCATGGGCGATCTCCTGCCCAACGCCATGATCAGAACCCTGGGTGGCACGCTCAATGCTCTGGCGCTGCTGGCTTTTATTCTGACGTTGCTGATTCAGGTCCGTGCGGGGCACCGCAAAAACTAATCATGATGCGGACGCTCATCAATTCGAGGTGCCATAGCTTTGTCCGCTAAAGCCTGCTGCTTTTGTCGCAACCGCGTATTTTTCTCTTCCCCATTGGCAAAGACGTAGCGACCTGCCAGAACACAGCCTTTCATACCGGGGTTACATGCCCGCTGCCCCACTTTCTGACAATGTCCCTGTATGTCGTGCGGGCAACCCCAGGATCCCATATACGTGACTCTGTCTGTGCAATTCAGTAGGCAATGCACTGTTCACAGACAGTACCGGTCACATCACGCCGTAGATGCGCCTCACGCAATTTCACGAATTCCGGTGAATTCCAGGCATCCATGAAATGGGTTTGATTCAGATCACCCATCGTCCAATTGGCCGTCGCATCAAAACAGCAAGCCGACAGCCGACCCTCGGCCGTGACATGGCCTTCGGTGAAGGCCGACCAGCAGGGCAAAGGCTCGCGCAGACTTCCAATGCGGCCCTGGTTACCCGCTGTCGGTTTGTAGCCCAACTCCTCTTCCCGCTGCGTAGCAAAAGCCCCCATGGAATAGAGCGGGAGCCAGTAATGCTGGTCGACATAGGGCACGACTTTCTCATTAATCAGTGATTCCATCAGCGCCTGCTGTGCGCCATCATATTGAATCGATGAGGCGTAAAGGCCTGTTTTGTAACCACCACGCTCCCGGATTTCCCACGCATCTCGCACATTCTCGTAAGCACGGTGAAATAGTTTTTTGGAAACGCCCATGATCTCTTCAAACTGATCTTCATCTGCGGCATTACACGACCACTTGAGAGAATCCAGACCCGCCGCCATACACGCTTCCACCGCTTCCGGGAAAGCCATGGAACCATTGGAGGTGAGAAATACATAAGGCATACCGATCTCTTGCTTCAGATAGCGGATGCAATCCACCAGCAACTTGGGCGCCATAAAGGATTCACCCAGGTAAAAGACACCGATCTCCTCGACGCCAGCATCCCGCATTTCACGGGTAATACGTTTGAAGAGGTTGAGGTCCATGTCCCATTTGGGCTGCACTTCGCGGTTTCTCAACGCACAGAAGCCACAACGGTAGTTACATCGCGGAGAAATTTCGATCTTGACACTCTTGGGTGCCGGCAGCGTTGCATGCTGGTAGGCTTCCGGAATACGGGTAATGGCATCAATCCGATCGGTAATCATGGTTGCCTCTATCATCAATATAGATAAGATCGTGACGTCAACGGCACGCTCAATAATAGGGAGAAAGAATGAAGCAATTGATCACCATCGACTATACCCATTAGGATGTATATCCATGGGCTATTGGGCGTAATGGCATCGCTCCGGAAATTCTATACCTGACGAAGAAAACGGTTTTTGAATCCCTCGACCGACACTATTGCATGACTAAAAGCCAACAGAGGTTTGGGAACATCCAAACTATCCATCGTGTTTTTGGCAATCAGGCCGAGTTCGGTGTCACCTTCGATGACGAGTCGCCGATTGAAGAAAAGCGTATCGGGATCTTCCTGGCGGGTCGCGAGCAGATAGAAATCCGCCAGCGTGGCGCGAATAAGCAGATCAACTTGCCCCTCCCCAGAAATCGGTGTGAACTTATAGTTCTGTAAGGTAAATCTGAATTGCAACCCTAGATCTTCAACCTGGATGAGCACACGCTTGCCCTCCAGAGGTGACAGAGATCCATCTTCAATCAAAGGCCTTAATGCCTGGTTAAGCGCCTGGGCCATGATGAGCGATGATGGCCAAACGGGAAGTTTTGAAAATAGGCCCGCTGCCACACGTTTCAGTGTAAGGATTTGAGTCATAGGGACGACGCCATCGTGTGAAAGTGCATTCCTGGTTTACCGTGCCAGTAGCCATTGCAATGCGCATCAATGGCATTCATCTGGAGACGCTGGTGCGCCTCTTGCACCGAAATATACTGATCAAGAAACTCTCGATAAGTTGATAGGATCTCGCCCGTACCTACAGGCTGTGGGCTGATACGTAAGATATCCGCTCCCAAGGCTCTGGTCTCCTGAACTTCTTCTAGCAAACAGTGAACGCTGGAAGATTGAGTTTGTATGCCATTCAGCGTCAGAAAATCCTCGGATTCACGTGTTGAGAGGGCAAGCCCAGCGGGATGATCCAGACATTTGAACTGACAGTCATCCTTGGGCAAATCGTAATGACGGGCTGTAAAACATCGGGATGACAAGGCCAGCGGTAACCGTCCATAGGCAAAAATTTCTGTTTCAATCGCACACGTTTTGCCCGTCAGTACCGAACGAATCTGTGCGCCAGACATTTCGACTTGCGGCACCCAACGAAAAGCACCTTGCGCCGCCAGAAAATCCAGTGTTGTGGTGTTATAGATATTCAGATGTGTTCCGGCTACAAACGGGGACCCACCGACCAAGCGAACAGCCCCCATATCATTCGCTTCAACCGAAAATAGGCCATTGTCCGTTAGTTTGTGCAGCCGTTTTAGATCTGATTCTGATTCCAGCAGTGCTTGCGATGACAATACAACTTCACGCCCTTCTGCACCCAATAAAGCAGCGATATCGAGCCAGTCCTCGAATCGCATTTCATGCCGTCGGGAACAAACCACCTCACCGATGTAATAGATATCTACAGGCCATGCCAAGGATTCTTCGTAGAATTTCCGCACATCATCACGACGCCAGTAGTAAAGAATCGGTCCCAGTGATAGTTTCATCGGATTACTTCCATGATCGATAATAGGCACCCAGCGTATGCTGTCGGCCTTCTGAAAGTTTTTCGAGTTGCGCCATGGCACTGGGCCTAACATTAAAATCTGCCGGGTTTGATACGGCGTCGTCAATTGCCTGCCGCCACGCACGGGTCACCTGTTCGACATAAGCCGGACTGCGCTGTCTGCCTTCAATTTTTACCGCCGAAATTCCGATCTTCAGCATCTCGGGCAGCAGTTCCACCGTGTTAAGGCTGGTGGGCTCTTCCAGAGCATAGTAAGTCTCTTCGCCCACCGCAAACCGCCCTTTACACAACGTTGGGTAGCCTGTTTTCTCATCGGCGGCATATCGGTCAAGAAGCACGCCGCCCAGCCGGGATTCCAGCCCGTGAGAGGTTGTCTGCCAGCGTACCGCTTTAGCAGGCGAACAGACGCCTGCCGTGTTAGGTGATTCTCCGGTGACATAGGAGGACAAAACGCATCGCCCTTCCACCATAACGCATAACCCGCCGAATCCGAACAATTCTATTTCCACATCGGTATTGGCAACGACATGGGCAACCTGCTGGAGAGAAAGGACTCGTGGCAGCACTGCCCGTTGAATCCCGAAATGATCCCGGTAAAAATTAATCGCTTCGTAATTAGTCGCTGACCCTTGAACCGATAAGTGCAGCCGCAAATTGGGATGCGTCTTGCTCGCGTACTGAAGCAATCCGGTGTCAGCCAGGATGGCCGCATCGACACCCAATGTCGCTGCCTGATCAACGGCATCCGTCCACTCTGACCAACGGGCACCTTGAGGAAAGGTGTTCAGAGCGAGCAATACCTTTTTTCCTTGCCGATGTACGTAGTCAACACCTGCCCTGGCTGTATTGAAATCGAAATTCAAACCTGGAAACGCCCGTGCATTCGTCGTGTTTTTTAGGCCCAGATAAACACCATCGGCACCGTTGTCCACTGCGGCTTTCAGCGCGGGAAGATTACCAGCAGGGCATATTAATTCGATTGACATCGCTGCTTTCCTATACGATTCACAGAACCATTGCGCAGTATCGCCTGGAATTGTGCGCCTCGCATCGCCGGAAGGATATACCTCCGAGTGTGTATGTCTATGAGCGTTCAGACCTGAGATGATGCCTAGATGGTCAAAAAGATCCCTCTACACCCCAAACACCCAGAACGTATATGTTGGGGATGTGACAAGTACTGTTCTGTCGATGACTTGAGGTGCGGAAACGGATCAGGCCGAACACAGCATCCTATTGAACTTTTAGGTGAAGATTGGTACGAGCATGGAGATTGGGGCATCAAGATCTCTCCAGCAGAAGAACCCGACAAATCCGTTTAATCAGGGCCACGCAACTGACGTGCTAAAGCTTTAGGTGCTGGCAGTCAACAATGACCATGCGTACATAATGCCGGATTCATTAAACACCTGGCCTGTCGCGGTATCCATCCACCAGACATCTTCCCTTGGCCCCACGCCCAGATATCGCCAATGGCGGATTTCGCCACTACAAAGCTCAATACTATAAGCTTTATTCACCTCGAGACAATCCGGGTGCGACATAAAGTGCGTTCCCCTGAACAGTATTCGTCCTGCGAAAGATGCAACAGAGCGCTTAGCCTCCAGCGAGGATAAGCGCTCTTGATCTGTCAAATATTACCTTGACTTCTTTCTCACCACCTGATGCGGGCGGATCAGATAACCCAACGTACCGAAGCCACTC
>CAYLWV010000019.1:0-22474 GCA_964387485.1 uncultured Dechloromonas sp.
CGTGCGGGATTTGTCTTCATCAATGGTGACGAAGGCGTTAATGGTCGGGTTGTGTTGCGCAATACGGCCGAGGAACAGGTTGGTCAGTTCCAGGCTGGAAACCTGTTTGGTTTCAAGGGCGCTGGCAAGTTCGCGGAGGCTGGCCTTAATCATTCGATCACCTTCGGGACGAGGTAGAGGCCGGCTTCCGATTCTGGGGCCAGGGCCAGGCAGCGGTCGCGCTGCTCGACGCTGCCGTCCGTGACGGCGTCGGTGCGCAGGCGCTGGCCGACATCGCAGGCGTGCGCCATGGGTGCGATACCGTCAGTATTGACCTGGCGCATCTCGGCGATCATGCCAAAAATGTTGTCGAGGTGGCCAAGAGTGGCCGAAACCTGCTCGTTATTGAGCTCGATTCTGGCCAGTTTGGCCAGCCGTTGTACGTCTTCGGGGGTAAAAGCCATGATTTTTAAGCGGTTGCCAGCGGTAAGGGCAAATGAATATGCAGAAGGCATGCCTTCGAATATCCCTTTGAATTTGCGGTATTATACGTGGTTTGGTCGGGGAGACGGCATGGGTCGTATGGATCATGCATCACCGCCCCGCGGCATCGCAGCGCGAACAACCGGTTCTGCGCGCATGCACACCTTTTTCGATTTGGAGTGTTACATGTTCGGACTCTTTCGTGGAATGTTTTCCAACGACCTGGCAATTGACCTGGGTACGGCCAATACGCTGATTTATTCGCGCGGCAAGGGCATCGTTCTGGACGAACCTTCCGTGGTGGCGATTCGTACCGATGGTGGCCCGAGTGCCCGCAAGAGCATTGAAGCGGTGGGCAAGGAAGCCAAGATGATGCTGGGTAAGACCCCGGGCAGCATCAACGCCATCCGCCCGATGAAGGATGGTGTGATCGCCGACTTTACGGTGACCGAGCAGATGCTCAAGCAGTTCATCAAGCGTGTGCACGATGTGCGCATGTTTGCCCCGTCGCCACGCATCATTATCTGCGTGCCCTGCGGTTCGACCCAGGTTGAGCGTCGCGCCATTCGCGAGTCGGCACTGGGTGCCGGTGCATCGCAGGTGTATCTGATTGAAGAGCCGATGGCTGCGGCCATTGGCGCCGGCTTGCCGGTGGAAGATGCGACCGGTTCGATGGTCGTTGATATCGGCGGTGGCACCACTGAAGTGGGCGTGATTTCACTGGGCGGCATGGTGTACTCGACGTCGGTGCGTGTGGGTGGTGACAAGTTTGATGAATCGATCATCAACTACATCCGTCGTAACTACGGCATGCTGATCGGTGAAACCACCGCTGAAAACATCAAGAAGCAGATTGGTACCGCGTATCCGGGTATTGAAGTGCTGGAGATGGAAGTGAAGGGTCGTAACCTGGCCGAAGGTATTCCGCGTACCTTTACCGTGACCTCGAACGAGATTCTGGAAGCGCTTTCCGAACCGACCAACCAGATTGTGACTGCCGTGAAGCAGGCTCTGGAACAGACGCCGCCAGAACTGGGTGCCGACATTGCCGAGCGCGGTCTGATTCTCACCGGTGGTGGCGCACTGCTGCGTGACCTGGATCGCTTGCTGCGCGAAGAAACCGGTCTGCCGGTGATGGTGGCGGAAGATCCGCTGACCTGCGTGGTCCGTGGTTGCGGCATTGCCCTAGAAAAGATGGACAAGCTGGGCAACGTGTTCGCCAGCGAATAAGGACTCACTGCCGAGCCCGTCTTATTGATGATGTGTCCGAAGCTTGTGCTTCGGGATGAAGACGGGCAACGCGGGATCTGCTGATGTCGGGACTGGAACAGCAACCGCCGCCACTCTTTAAACAAGGGCCAGCACCGCTGGCCCTGTTGATTCTGTACGTCTGTACCTCGGTATCGCTGCTGGTGCTGGATGATCGCTTTCGTTATCTGGAGCCGGTGCGCCAGTTGCTGACACAGGCGACATCGCCGCTCAAGCAGGTGGTGCAGTGGCCGATCACGGCCCTGACTCGGGTGGATGAATATGCCGTGACGCTGGATCAGGCGCGTCAGGACAATGCCGCACTTCGTCAGGCCCGTCTGATGGATGCGGAACAGGCGCAGCGACTGGAAGTGCTGGAAGCGGAAAATCAGTACCTGCGCAAGTTGTTGGAAACCAAACGCCTGCTGGGTGCGCGTGTGCAGCCGGCGACGATTCTCTATAGTGCCCGTGACCCTTTCAATCGCCGTGTGATTCTGGATCGCGGCACGGATCAGGGCGTGATCGAAGGCCAACCTGTCGTGGATGATCAGGGTGTCGTGGGTCAGGTCACCCGTGTGGCACCGGACTATGCTGAAGTCACCCTCCTCACTGACCGTAATCAGTCGATTCCGGCCCAGGTGGTGCGCAATGGTTTGCGAACGGTGGTGTTTGGCACCGGCGATGGTCGCCTGGAAATGCGTTATATGTCGTCGAACGCCGATGTTCAGGTAGGTGACTGGATTGTGACTTCCGGTATTGACGGTATTTATCCGCGAGGCTTGCGTGTGGGCAAAGTGGAAAGTCTGGAGAGTGACCCGAATGGTATTTTCTCCAAGTTCATTCTGACACCGGCTGCGGGCATGGGGCGTTATGGGGAAGTGCTGCTGCTGGAGCCGATCACCCTGCCGGCGGATCGTCCGGCATCGCTGGATCGCCCGGCGGATCAGGCGGTTGGTCATGCCATGACCAAAAAGAAGCGTAAGGCGCAGCAATAATCATGCAGATTGATTTTCAGTCTTCCCGTCTGTTGCGCCCTGCGCGTCCGGGCTTTATTCGCCTGACGCTATTGATCGCATTCTTTCTGAATCTGTTGCCAACATCGTTCTGGCCATGGTTTCCCGATTGGGCAGTTCTGGTGATCGTGTTCTGGTCGATTCGTTCGCCCCAGGTCGTTGGTACCGGTACGGCCTTTGTGCTCGGCATTCTCATGGATGTGGTGGATGGCAGCCTGATGGGGCAGCATGCCCTGGCCTATGTGCTGATGTCCTATGTCGGTCGGATCATGGCGCATCGCATTCTCTGGCTGCCGTTGAAGCAGCAGCTGATCAGTGTGTTGCCGATCATTTTTGCCGGTGCCTGTATGCAGGTACTGATTCGCTGGTTTGCCGGTGACGAGTTTCCGAATCTTTTTTATTTTCTGCAACCGATTGTTACGGCGCTCCTCTGGGTGCCTGCCACTTATGTACTGATGTTGCCGCAGTTCCTGTCGAATGACCGGGACTATGAACGCCCAATCTGATCCATGGTCCACTTCGAAGATCGCGACGCCAGCCAGAAGTTTCAGTCACGGCTGAGCACGGCCTCCGTGCTGATGCTGATCGCCTTTTTTATTCTGGTACTGCGTTTCTTCTGGCTGGGGGTTGTACAGAATGGTTACTACAGCACACGGGCCGAAGATAATCGTTTGGCACTGGTGCCGGTGGTGCCGAACCGGGGTCTGATTTTTGATCGTCATGGTGTGCTGATGGCTACCAATACGTCGGCCTACACGCTGGAGATTGTGCCTGGTCGTGCTGGCCCGATTGATGAAACCATCGAGGGTCTTTCCAAAGTTGTGACCATCGAGGGCAAGGACAAACGGCGTTTCAAACAACTGCTGCGCGAAGCCAAAACTTTTGAATCGATTCCGATCCGCTCACGACTGAGTGAAGAAGAGGTTGCGCGCTTTGCCGCACAGCGCTACAAATTTCCGGGGGTAGAGGTTCGTGCCCGCCTGTTCCGTAGTTATCCGTTGGGTGAGACAGCATCGCATGCGTTGGGCTATATGGGTCGTATCAATACCCGCGATCTGGAGCGTATCGATGAGGAAGGTCAGGCTGCCAACTATCGTGGCACCGATCATATCGGCAAGACGGGTCTGGAGCAGCGCTATGAATTTGAAATGCATGGCACCAGTGGTTTTGAAAGTGTCGAGGTGGACGCCGGTGGCCGCGGCATCCGTGTCTTGTCACGGACGCCTCCGGTGTCGGGCAATAACCTCAATCTGACGATTGATGCCAAATTGCAGCAGGTGGCGGAAACGGCTTTCGGTAAGCGCCGTGGCGCGCTCGTGGCGATAGACCCCAGCAATGGCGAGGTTCTGGCACTGGTGTCGATGCCGACCTATGATCCCAACCTGTTCGTTGATGGCATCCGTAGTGATGACTGGGATACGCTCAATACGGACATTAACAAACCGTTGCTGAATCGGGCTATCTATAGCGCGTATCCGCCGGGCTCGACGTTCAAACCTTTTATGTCACTGGGTGCGCTGACAGCCGGAAAACGTACGCCACAGCAGGCAATCAGCGACCCTGGCTATTTCAACTTCGGTAACCATACCTTCCGTGATGACAAAAAGGGCGGGCACGGTATGGTCAACATGTATGCCTCGATCGTTCACTCCTGTGACACGTATTACTACATGCTCGCCAATGAATGGGGTATCGACGGTATTGCCGACTTCATGGGCCGATTGGGTTTTGGCAGCAAAACGGGTATTGATATTGATGGCGAGTCGCGTGGCATTCTGCCGTCACCGGCCTGGAAGGAACGACGCTTCAAGCGACCGGAGCAGCAGAAGTGGTATGCCGGTGAAACAGTGTCGATCGGTATCGGTCAGGGCTATAACTCCTACACCATGCTACAGCTTGCCCAAGCGACCGCGATGCTGGCAAATAGCGGTGTTGGTTACAAACCCCATCTAGTGCGTAGCATTACCGATGCGCGTTCAGGCGAGGTACGCCAGATACCTCTGGAGAAAACCCACGAAGTGGCACTAAAGCCGGAGCATGTCGAGGTGATTCGCAATGCAATGGTGGGTGTGAACAAAGAAGGGACTGGTACCAAGGCTTTTGCGGGGGCGAAGTATGTCGCCGCCGGTAAGACCGGTACCGCTCAGGTGTTCAGCCTGAAGGGTGGTACCTATTCGCATGGCGGTACCAAGGAGTTCTTGCGCGACCACGCGCTGTTTATTGCCTTCGCCCCGGCGGATAAGCCGAAGATTGCCCTGGCCGTGATTGTAGAAAACGCCGGCTTTGGTGCGACCTCGGCGGCACCGATCACCCGTCAGGTGTTTGATTACTATTTGCAGGGCATTGTACCCAAAGGCCCGGCACCGGATGAACCCGGGGAGCCGATACCCGAAGGACGTGACGTCGCACACTATGTGGATCCACAGGACGATGATTATGATGCCCAGAAGGCACTGAATACCCCCTCACCGGGTCCGTTCGTGCAGATGCCAGCCTCGTCAGGTGCAGCGTTGCCTGCCAGGAAAAAGCCATGAGCCGCACGATCAACTGGCGCGGTATCGTGCAACCCTGGATTGAGCATGTGGATGTGCCATTGCTCAAAATCACGGCTTTGCTGATGCTGGTTGGGCTTCTGACGGTGTTCTCGGCAACCTGGTCGGGCCAGGAGCGCATGCCGTCGCAGTTTCTGAATATGACGGCCGCATTGGGTCTGATGTTTGTTGTGGCCCGTATTCCGCCGCAGCGATTAATGCAGCTGGCCTGGCCAATGTATCTGTTTGGTCTGGTGTTGCTGGTTCTGGTGATGCTGTTCGGGATCAAGGTGAATGGTGCCAAGCGCTGGCTGTCGATTGGTTTTACGCGGATTCAACCATCGGAGATCATGAAGATCGCCATGCCGCTGGCCATGGCCTGGTACTTTCATCACTTTGAAAACCGTCGTTGGTTCTCCAAGTATTTTGGGGCGCTCCTGATTCTGTTGATTCCCTCGGCGCTGATTGCCAAACAGCCGGATCTGGGCACGGCGATTCTGGTGTTTTCGGCAGGGTTCTACGTGATCTTCCTGGCCGGTCTGTCGTGGTGGGTCATCGGTGGATTGAGTGCGGCTGCGGTGGCTGTGGCCCCTTTTGCCTGGCATTTCCTGCATGATTATCAGCAGAAACGAATTCTGACGCTGATTGACCCGACGACCGATCCTCTGGGGTCCGGTTATCACATCATTCAATCGACGATTGCGATTGGTTCGGGTGGCGTCATCGGCAAGGGCTACATGAGCGGTACGCAGGCGCAGCTGGAGTTTATTCCGGAAAAACATACCGACTTTATCTTCGCGGTTTTTGGCGAGGAGTGGGGACTGATCGGTAATATGTTGCTGGTAATTCTTTATGGCTTCCTGATCGAGCGTGGCTTGCGGATTTCGCTGCGCGCCAGTACCACCTTCAACCGTTTACTGGCCGGTTCGATCACCATGGGCTTTTTTACCTATGCCTTCGTGAACATGGGGATGGTGTCCGGTATTCTGCCGGTGGTGGGTGTGCCACTGCCGTTCATCAGTTACGGTGGTACGGCCCTAGTCACCCTGTGTACGGGGCTCGGTATCCTCATGAGTATTGAAACGCACCGGACAAACCGATAATGCGACTTAAAGCCACGGCCTTGTTATCGTTGAGCACTGTGATTGGCACTGTGTTGATGCTTTCTCAACTCAGTGGCTGCTCCAGCACATCGAGCAGCCGCCGGCCAGTGGCTACAGCTCCAGCGCCAACCAGCGGTGGGTATGTGATGAAGCCCTATCCGCGCAAAGGCGGTGGATTCTATAAGGATGATGGCCTGCCGAGTCAGATTCCGGAAAACATTGACCAGATTCCGAACGCTGCTCCACGACTGGAGCCATTACGTAACGCGGCTAATAAACCGTATACGGTGCTGGGGATGAGCTTCACACCTATGACCACCTTGCAGCCTTTCAGTCAGCAGGGTATCGGTAGCTGGTATGGCACCAAGTTCAATGGCTTGAAAACCTCCAACGGCGATACCTACGATATGTTTGCCATGACGGCGGCACATCCGACACTGCCGTTGCCTTGTTACGTCAAGGTCACGAATACGCAGAATAATCGAAGCGTGATTGTGCGGGTCAATGACCGTGGCCCATTCCACAATGGCCGTATCATCGATCTCTCGTTTACTGCGGCCTACAAGCTTGGTTATGTCGATCAGGGTAGCAGCCCCGTCCGGGTTGAGCTGATTATGCCGGATGCCAGTGGTGTGAGCTATGCCGATCTGAGCAAGGATGCCGTGGCCATCAATGACGCCAAGATGGATGATAAAACCCGATACGGCGAAGAAGTTCCCAAAGCCGGCACCTACGTGCAGATGGGTGCGTTCCAGAATGGTTTTAATGCCCAGGTGCTGCGTAACCATCTGTTACGAGAGCTGGATTGGATGACGCCGGCGCAGGTCCACGTGTACGCCGAAACGCCATGGCATCGTGTGCAGGTCGGCCCGTTCGCCAGCCGCGCCCAGGCCGAGGTGGTGCAAGCCAAGATCCGGGAGGCCCTGGGTGGTCAGCCGCACATTGCCGTGCGTCCTTAATTCACTGGAGTCTTGCAATGACTGATCTTCCGAAAGAGCCCGTCGGTAGTGGCGCAGAAACGCTGCTGGAATTTCCCTGCGATTTTCCGCTCAAGATTATGGGTCTCGCACAAAACAACCTGGCCCAGGAAGTGCTGAAAGTGATTCACCAGTGGGCGCCGGATTATGACGGTAAGACCATGGAAATGCGCGCCTCCAGCTCGGGTAAATACGTGAGCCTGACCTGTACGATTCGCGCGACATCGAAGGCCCAGCTGGATGATCTCTACCGGGCGCTGACCAGTCATCCGCTGGTCAAGGTGGTGCTCTAAACCGTGAGCCCGCCGTTGCACGTTCGCCGTCTGGGTCTGGTGCCCTATGAGCCAACCTGGCATGCCATGCGTGAACAGACGCTGGCGCGGGTAGGGGATGCGGCTCAGGATGCCTGTGACGAACTCTGGCTGGTTGAACACCCGCCGGTCTTTACGCTGGGCCAGGCGGGTAAGCCGGAGCATTTGCTGCGTGACATCGGTGTGCCGGTGGTGCCGATTGATCGGGGTGGTCAGATTACGTATCACGGCCCGGGTCAGGTGGTCATTTACCTCTTGCTGGATCTGGCACGCCGTCATATTAAGGTGCGCGAGCTGGTGCAGCGAATCGAGCAGGCAGTGATTGATTTGTTGGCCTCCTATGGCATCAAGGCTGATCGCCGTGATGGCGCGCCCGGTGTGTATGTCGGCGAGGCTAAAGTCGCCGCGCTGGGTTTGCGTATCCGCAATGGCTGTAGTTACCACGGCGTAAGCCTTAATGTGGACATGGATTTGTCACCGTTCTCTGCTATTAACCCCTGTGGCTATGCGGGCATGGCGGTCACCCAATTACATGATTTGGGTGTTAACGTATCGGTTTCCGAAGCAGGCGAAGCTCTGCTCAGGCAACTACAAAAACAACTGGAGACGTCCCATGGCTGACGCCGGGATCAAACAAAAAGGCGAACTCAAAACGGCGCGTATTCCGATCAAGATCGTGCCGCAGGAAGCTCTGAAAAAACCGGACTGGATTCGCGTGAAAGCCGGCAACGATGCCGGCCGCTTTGGCGAAATCAAGAAGATGCTGCGTGATCAGAAGCTGCATACCGTCTGTGAAGAAGCAGCGTGCCCGAATATCGGCGAGTGCTTTGGTCGTGGCACGGCCACCTTCATGATTCTCGGCGACATTTGTACGCGCCGTTGCCCGTTCTGCGATGTGGGCCACGGCAAGCCATTGCCGCCCGACGTGGATGAACCACGCCATCTGGCCGAGTCGGTTGCGAATCTGAAGCTACGTTATGTGGTGATCACCAGTGTGGATCGTGATGATCTGCGTGATGGCGGCGCCCAGCATTTTGTCGATGTGATCCGCGCGGTGCGTGAAGCCTCGCCGACCACGACGATTGAAGTGCTGGTGCCGGATTTCCGCGGTCGTATGGATGTGGCGCTGGAGATCTTTGGTCAGGCCCTGCCCGATGTGATGAACCACAATCTGGAAACCGTGCCGCGTTTGTACAAGCAGGCACGTCCGGGTGCCGACTATGCACACTCGCTCAATTTCCTCAAAGCCTTTAAAGAGCGCTACCCGAATGTGCCGACCAAGTCGGGCCTGATGGTCGGGCTGGGCGAGACCGATGACGAAATCATCGAGGAGCTCAAGGATATGCGCGCCCACAACATTGATCTGCTGACGATTGGTCAGTATCTGGCACCGTCCAATCATCATCTGCCGGTGCAGCGTTATGTGCATCCAGATATCTTCAAGCGCTTCGAGACTGAAGCGCTGGCGATGGGTTTTGATGGCGCGGCGTGTGGACCGATGGTGCGCTCCAGTTACTGGGCGGATCAACAGGCGCACACCGCTGGCGTGGTCTAATTCAAAGAGACAATCAGGAGCCTGGCTGCGCTTCGGGAGTCAGGCTCTCTTCGTTGATGGTGTCGACGGGTTTTTGAATCAGGCGCAGATGACCGTCCGTGAGTAACTGCTGAAAGTCGGGCGAGTTCATTAATGCTGCGTTGGCCGCAGACCGCAAGCGATCTACGGCCTCGTCCGACAGCACAAACGAGGTGGGTAATTCGTTCAGATAGTCGCGCTCACTGGCATCCGGCACACCGGCGAAAGAGACATTGATCACGTAGAGCTTGGCATTCGGCACTTTGCGGATGGCGTTCAACGCATCATTCGAATTCTTTGGTTTGATCTGCTGGATCGCCGGTAGATCCCGTACTGAGCGCATCATGTCCCAGCGTGCCTGAATGTCCCGTAAATACTCGACCTGTTCATTCGAATAGCGATCAATCGGGACGCCCGCGGCCTTAACCAGAATGGGAATGGTGCCGGGCGGATCTTCCGATTTGTTCCAGTTGGTTTTGGGTGTCGACATCGAGTTGACGACGATGACGACGATTTGCTTTACGTGATCCAGCGGGGTGGTGTGGCCGGCTTCACGCAGTGCCTCCATCCAGTTGAAAACATCCAGGCCGCCACGTAACCCGAGGTTGTCGGAAATCCCGCCATCCACCAGGTGCAGATAGGGGTCGCCACCATTCATCAGGCCGTTGAGTTCCTGAATACGTTCCAGGGTGCGTGCTGCTGGTCTGGGGGGATTGTTGGTGTTGAGAAACGGCGCAAACCAGAGCGGCATTTTCTTGCCGCAAGTGCCGCCGTAGTTATTGATAGTCAGCGGGGAGAGCACCACCGGCACGGCCGATGATGCCGCAGCCGCGCGCGACAAACGGAAATCCCCCAGGTCGGTACACAGGGCATCAAAGTTTGAGTGCGTGAACATGATGCGTGAGCCGGTGGCCAGATCCGTGGCCGATATGGCAATCACTGGTCCGTTCTTTTTATCCAGATCAGCGAAGGTGGCGCCGTCAAAGAGGATTTCGTCGTAAAGGTCTGCGGCGAGTTCCGAGCGGCCCCAACCTGTGGAAGATAGGTAGCCCCAGTTGAGCGGATTCAGGCTGCGCCCAACGAGCTCGCCTTGCACGTTGCGTTTAAGAAAGCGTTGCTCGTAGTCATCAAACAACTTGTCGCCATAGAGGCCATAAGCCAGTGCTGTGAAGCTGCCACCCGAGACACCGGTAATGACGTCGATGTGATCAATCAAGCGCGACTGTTTGCCGTTGGCATTGACGAATTCAGTCTTGTTCAGAGTTTCCAGGACACCGTAGGAGAATGCCGCTGCTCGGGTGCCTCCGCCGGAGAAGGCCAACGCGACGAGCGTCTTGGTTTGCGCTTCATTTTGTCCCTTGCGCTCGAAGTTGTAGACCTTGTCGTCGGCCACGTGTGCAACCGGCGGATTGATCGGTCTTGTGGCACACGCAGAGAGCAGCAGTGCTGCGAGCAGGGCGGTCCAGAGACCTCTGGCAGGCCGTGTTGGCATCAAAGATCTCTGGAGATGGTATGGCACAGCGTAGGATTATTGGCTGCTGACAGGATTCACGCGCGCAGCACATGCCTTGGCGCGTGTGCGGGCTTCATCCGTGTCCTGCCCATTGGCCAGAGCAACGCCCATGCGGCGACGGGCAAAGCTTTCCGGCTTGCCGAAGAGACGCAGATCACTATCAGGCACCTGCAGGGCATGGGCGACACCCTCAAACGCGATGCCTTGCTCTTCCAGGCCGCCATAGATGACTGCTGAGGCACCCGGCTGACGACAGCGAGCATCGACCGGTAACCCCAGGATAGCGCGGGCATGTAATTCGAATTCGGACTGACGCTGGGTGCACAGGGTCACGAGACCGGTGTCATGCGGACGCGGGCTGACTTCGGAGAACCAGACATCATCACCCTTAACAAATAGTTCAACACCGAAGATCCCGCGCCCCCCCAGGTTATCGGTGACGGCCTTGGCAATTTCGCGTGAGCGCTCAATGGCTTTGGTCGACATTGGCATGGGTTGCCAGGATTCGACATAATCGCCCTTGACCTGTACGTGACCAATCGGGTCACAGAACGACGTTTCGACCTGACCTGAAGCGCCAACCGCACGCACGGTGAGTTGTGTGATCTCGTAATCGAAGTGGATCATGCCTTCAACAATGACGCGGCCCTGGTTGACGCGGCCACCGGCGGCGGCGTAATCCCAGGCGGGTTTCACATCGTCGGGTGTACGCACCATCGACTGACCTTTGCCCGAAGAGGACATCACCGGCTTGATGAAGCAGGGGTAACCGATGGCATCAATTGCGGCCTGCATTTCTTCGAGAGAATCGGCAAAGCGATAAGGCGAAGTGGGCAGACCCAGTGTCTCGGCAGCCAGGCGACGGATACCTTCACGATTCATCGTCAGCTGAGTGGCGCGAGCCGTCGGGATCACTTCGGCCAGATTTTCACGTTCGATTTCGACCAGCATGTCGGTGGCGATGGCTTCGATTTCCGGCACCACCAGATGCGGTTTTTCCTGAATGACCAGTGCCTTGAGGGCGGCGCCATCCGTCATGTTGATCACATGCGAACGGTGAGCGACCTGCATGGCGGGGGCACCCGCATAGCGATCAACCGCAATGACTTCACAGCCCAGACGCTGCAGGGAAATGACGACTTCTTTGCCGAGCTCGCCGCAGCCGAGCATCATGACGCGCAGCGCGCTGGAAGCATTAGGCGTACCAAATCGGAACATGAGTTTAATCCTCGAAGATAATGCGTGAATGATAAATGATGTGTTGCGTGAATCTGGTTAGGGATTGCCCGAAGCAGCGCCAGGGGCATCCTTCAGTCGTCGCAGTAAACCGGAGAGTGCGTGTTGAACAGATTGATCACGGACCTGCCGACGATCACCGGTAAAGCAGCATGTTTCAGTGTCTGTGCACGAGGGTGTTGCCCAGCCAAAGCAGACGGTGCCCACCGGTTTTTCGGCCGATCCCCCTTGGGGTCCGGCAATACCCGTGACAGCAATGGCCAGTTCGGTATGTGCATGCAAGCGGGCACCGTTTGCCATCGCGGCAGCCACGGCTTCGCTGACGGCGCCGTGCTGGTCAATCAAATCGGCAGGGACACCCAGTTCTTGTGATTTAGCGGCGTTCGAATAGGTGACCCAACCCCGCTCGAACCAGGCCGAGCTGCCGGCCAGATCGGTCAGGCTGGCGGCAATCAGGCCACCGGTACAGGACTCGGCGGTGGCGAGTGTGGCACTACGCTCCATGAGGCATGTAGCCAGTTGGCTGACCAGTGCGTTTATTCTGGACAGGGTCTGCGTGGTGCCGGTCATGTGTGTGATCCGAAGTACACACCCACCAGCAGCATCGTCAGTCCGATGACGCTGTAGAGTGCGGCGACGACATCATCCATCATGACCCCATAGCCATTTTTGACTTTGCGGTCGTAATAACGTGCCGGCCAGGGTTTGGTGATATCAAACAGGCGAAAGAGTGCAAAAGCAATGCCCTGCCAGAGCAGGTTGTCGCCCATGACTTGCGTGAGTATCCAGAGTACACCCCAGAAAGGAATGATTTCATCCCAGACGATGCTGCCATGGTCGATCTCACCGAGCGCGGTACCGGTTTTCTCAATGGCGACAATGCCGAGCACAAAGCCCAGCAGGATGATGAGGAGTATCGCGGAGGAGGGCAAGCTGAGGTCCAGCGTGCGAAAGCTCGCCCAGGCGAACAGCGTGCCCACAGTGCCCGGCGCAAACGGAGAGAGACCGCTACCAAAGCCCAGTGCAACGACATGCAGGGGGTGCGACAGCATAAAGCGCAAGGTGGGCTGTTTGATCGGTGCAGCCGCCTGGATATCCGGATGATTCAGTTCGGTCATGGCAGAAGAGTTCTCGTGAGCCTCAGGCAAAGTGGTCGAATCCGCCGCGGATACGGGCCACATCAACGGGCTGTTGATGTTGATCGATCAGCTGGATGCTACCTACATTATTGTGGGCCTGCATGCAGCCAATCCGGTGCAGTGGCACATCAAGCTGGAGCGATAGCGCCTGCAGCGCCGGTCGTGCGGATGGGGGTGCCGTGAAAAGCAGCTCGTAGTCATCACCGCCACCCAGGAGGCAATCTTGCCAGACTGCCTCAGCAATACCGATGGGTGCACTAGGGAGTGCTGCGTCCATGATCGTTGCCGATAATCCGGAGGCGGCGGTGATGTGTCCCAGATCTTGCAGGAGTCCGTCGGAGACATCCAGGCAGCTGTGCGCCAGCGCCTGCTCGGTGAGGGCCCGGCCTAATGCAACACGAGGCTGTGGTCGGTGCAAGGCATGGCTAGCAGATTCTTGTAGTGCGTCAGGCAGATGCAGCGTCTGGAGTTTGTGTTGCAGACCCAGTGCGGCCATGCCAGGTGTGCCGGAAATCCAGATGTCGTCGCCGGCCTGGGCACCACTCCGGCGCAATGCCTGTGCGGGGTGCACTGTGCCGAAGACGGTGACACAGAAGTTACGTGGGCCGCGTGTGGTGTCACCGCCAATCAGTTGTACGCCGAATGTCTCGGCACACTGTTTGAATCCCAGAAAGAAACGATCAATCCAGCCGGTGTCCTTATCCGCTGCCTGGATGGCCATGCCGAGTGTGGCATAGCGGGGACATGCACCCATGGCGGCCAGGTCGGAGAGATTGACCGCCAGGGTTTTCCAGCCCAGGGATGTCGGTTCGTCGGTCGAGAGAAAGTGCGTGCCTTCGACCAGCATGTCGGTGCTGATCGCCCAGGCGAGGCCTGGGGCCGGCGGTGCGATCAACGCACAGTCATCGCCGGGTCCGAGCAGTACGTCACTTTCGATGGGCGCTTCAGACGCGGTGGCACCCGGCTTGCCGGGTTCGAGCTGCTGCCCCAGCAGGCGTTCGATCAGGGCGAACTCACCTGCCATGGGTCGTCTCAGCGGGCGGGACGTTTGCTTTCCAGCGGACGCAGCGTCGGCGCCAGCCGGTCGAGAACACCGTTGACGAATTTATGACCATCGGTGCCGCCAAAGGTCTTGGCCAATTCAATCGATTCGTTAAGCACCACACGCAATGGTGTTTCCGGACTATTCGCCATTTCATGTGCGCCGATCAGCAGAATGCAGGCTTCCACCGGCGAGAGTTCTTCAAACGGACGATCAAGCAACGGCGTGACTTGCTCACGGAGCGTGGCCTGGTTGGCAATGCAACCACGCAGTAGCCCAATGGCAAACTTCTGTTCGAGATCCCGCAGTTGAGCGAAGCCTTCGATTTCATGCAAGGCCGTTTCACAGGCCGCCAGATCCTGGCCACCGACCTGCCATCCGTAGAGGGCCTGTAGGGCAGCTTCGCGAGCGCGACGACGAGCGGGTTTGGGGCCAGCTGTCGGTTTAGCGGGGGCTTGCGTCATGAACCGGCTCCTACAGATTGAGGTTGGTTACCGCTCCGAATCGCGGCATGCAGACGTGCCATTTCAACGGCGCAGCGCGCACAGTCGGCACCCTTGTCATGCATGCGTACCAATGCCTGATCGTCATTTTCCGTGGTCAGGATGCCGTTGGCGATTGGGACGCCGGTAGTCAGTTGCACATCCATCACGGCACGGCAGCTATCGTTGCTGACGACTTCAAAGTGATAGGTCTCGCCACGAATCACGGCACCCAGGGCGATCAGTGCGTCATACGGCGCCTCTTCTTCATCGGCCAGCGTTTGCAGCACCAGCGGAATTTCCAGCGCGCCGGGGACGCTGCAGACGGTGATATCGTTACCATTAACGCCCAGGCGGTGCAGTTCGTTGATGGCGCCGCACAGCAGGCCGTCACAGACGTCCTGGTTAAAGCGGGCGACGACAACGCCGATGCGTAGCCCTTCGCCGTTTTCGTTGCTGGGGTATTCCTGATAGCGGGTCATGGCAAATCCTATGCAGATAAATCGTTCCGGCTGCCATCCGGCAACTGGAAACCGGTAATTTCCAAATCAAAGCCTGTCATGGCCGGGATGCGCTGTGGGCTGGAGAGCAGGCGCATTTTGTGAACACCCAGGTCACGCAGAATCTGGGCGCCGATGCCATGCAGCAGCGGGTCCCATTTGCGGTGACGGGCTTGAGGCTCCGCCGTGAGTCCCTGCAGCAATTCCTGACCGGTCAGCGGCTTGTGCAGCATGACGAGAACGCCTTGCTCAGCAGCGCCAATGGCAGCCATGGCATCGTCGAGCATCACGCTATGACCGGTGCTTTCGGGCGCCAGAAAATCCAGGACCGACAGCGGTACGTGGACACGGACCAGCGTTTCGCTTTGCGGCGTGGGTTTGCCTTTTACCAGCGCCAGATGCACGTCATCTGAGGTCTTGTCGGCATAGGTGTGCAGCGTGAAGGTGCCGTGACGGGTTTCGAGCGTGCGTGAACCGGCGCGGGCGACCAGTGTTTCGTGCTGACTGCGGTAATGAATCAGATCGGCAATAGTGCCGATCTTTAGGCCATGTTGCGCAGCGAATTCACGCAGCTCCGGCAAGCGGGCCATGGAGCCGTCTTCGCTCATAATTTCGCAAATGACGGAGGCCGGGCTGAGGCCAGCCATGGATGCTAGGTCGCAACCTGCTTCGGTATGGCCAGCACGAACCAGAACGCCACCCGGGCGCGCCATGATCGGAAAGATGTGGCCTGGCTGAACGATGTCGGCAGGTTTGGCATTCGCCGCAACGGCGGCCTGAATGGTGCGGGCGCGGTCGTGCGCCGAGATGCCGGTGGTCACGCCTTCCGCTGCTTCGATCGACACGGTAAAGGCGGTGCCGAACTGCGCCTTGTTATCGCGGGCCATCTGGTTCAGGCCGAGTTGCTTACAGCGTTGTTCGGTCAGCGTCAGGCAGATCAGGCCGCGGCCAAAGCGCGCCATGAAATTAATGGCTTCCGGGGTCACGTGGTCGGCTGCCAGAACCAGGTCGCCTTCGTTTTCGCGGTCTTCTTCGTCGACTAGCACCACCATACGGCCGGCGCGCAGCTCGGCGATGATTTCGGTGGTTGGGGCGATTTTCGGCAGCGTGTGTTCGTTGCTCATGATTGGGTATAGCTCAGCAGTCGCTCGCAGTAGCGGGCAATGACATCAATTTCAAGATTCACGGCCGTGTTGACAGTGAGTGTGTGCAGCATGGTGTTCTGCAGCGTATGCGGGATCAGATTGATCGAGAATTCGCGGCCATTCACATCGTTGACGGTCAGGCTGGTGCCGTTCACGGTGATGGAGCCTTTGCGGGCGATAAACGGTGCCAGTGCGTCCGGCGCTTCAATGGTGAGCAGCCAGTCGCCCTGGGTGTCGGCGGTGGTGGGTGCGAAGTGGCGTACCGAGCCGATGCCATCCACGTGGCCGGTGACCAGATGGCCACCGAGTCGATCGGCCAGACGCAGCGCTTTTTCAAGATTGAGCAGGCCGTCCGCAGTGAGACCGGTGGTGCAACGTAGGGTTTCGTCTGAGACATCAACAACAAAGGCAGTCGGCTCTGCTGCAGGCAGCAGATCAACGACCGTCAGGCAGATGCCGTTACAGGCAATCGAGTCGCCCAGGATGACATCAGATAGATCCAGGCCACCGGCATGCACAGTGAGTCGTACACCGCTGGTGCGGGGTGCGATTTCCTGAACTTTTCCGACGGCGGCAATAATTCCTGAAAACATGGCGTGACCAGAAGGCTGGTGAGTGGGCATCGGGATGCGTAAAGGGCGAATTCTAACATGCGCCCTCGTGCTTCAAGCCGCTAAGTTCTTGGTCTGACGCGGATTAGGGGGTGGTTGTGGCGTGGCTATGGTGTGGCTTTGCCGGCTAATTCCCGCACGTGATTCAGCTGCTTGAGAAAGGTAGCCGGGCCCACGTAACCGGCCAGGGTAGCATCGTGCAGCAAACGGCCACCCGGCGCGTAAAACACCATGCCGGGGGGGCCGTAGAGACCAAAGCGTTTGAGCAGCATGCGGGCAGCATCGTCGCTGGCCGTGACATCAACGCGGATGAGCGTAAAGGCCGCCAGAGCGTTGCGCACCTCGGCATTACTCAGGGTGTCGTGTTCAAACTCCTTGCAGCTGACGCACCAATCGGCATAGACATCGATAAAGACGGGTTTCTGGCTGTCGCGTAGCGCGTCTTCCAGCGCATCGATCGTGCGGACGGTGGTCATGGTCAGCGGGGCCGGGCTTGCCACGGTATGGGTGGTGGCCGAGGTCAATGGAGCGAGCGGTTGATCAAGGCGTGTGCCGCCGGCCAGTGCACCGACAATCCAGACCAGGCCGATAACGCCCAGCACCAGCCCCAGGGCTTTACCCAGCCGTGCACTGACGGGCGCGCGGGGTTCGAGTCGGTCCAGTGCCCGGAGTAGTACGGCGGCCACGATGGCCAGCGCACCAAAACCTCCGAGGGTCACCGGGCCGGGCAAGACCGGCGACACAATCCACCAGGCCGTCCCCAGCAGAATGAAACCGAAGGCTTTTTTGATGGATTCCATCCACGGACCGGTTTTGGGAACCAGGGTACCGGCTGACGCCCCCATGGCGAGAAGCGGGACCCCCATACCCAGGGCCAGTGCAAAGAGCAGCATGCCGCCGAGGAAGCCGTTACCGGTCTGGCCGATGTAGAGCAAAGCGCCGGCCAGGGGGGCCGCGACGCAGGGCCCCACAATCAGTGCGGACAGCGCACCCAGCCCGAACACGGCAGGCAGGGAGCCGCCATGCAGGCGCTGACTGCCTTCAGCCAGTTTGCCCTGGAAGGCATTGGGCATCTGTAGCGTATAAAAGCCCAGCATGGCCCCGGCCAGTGCAATGTAGACGAGCGCGAAGCTGCCCAGAACCCACGGATTTTGCAGAATGCCGGAGACCAGCGTGCCACTCAGGCCGGCAAAGACACCGGCTGCGCTGTAGGTGATGGCCATGCCCAGGACATAGAACAGGGCGAGCATAAAGCCCCGCATATGAGAGATGGGGTGGTTCGCATCGTGACGGCCCAGAATCACCGTCACCACAATCGGCATCATGGGCAGCATGCAGGGGGTAAATGCCAGGCCGATGCCGGCGCCAAAGAACAGCAGTAGATTCAGCCAGAGCATGCCCTGATCCAGGGAGCGGGCAATCTCGGTGATGCCGCTTTCCGGGCCCGGCGTAGCGCTGTCGCTCGCGGTCGATGTACTGCCGGGAGGCTCTGCGGGCGGCGCAGTCGGGGTCGCCATCGGCAGCGTCACTGGCAGGATGGCGACTTCCGGCGGATAACAGATGCCCTGGCTGGCGCAACCTTGGTAACGAACGGCAATGGTCAGGGTGAGCGGGCGCTGGCCACCCGTGATCTGTACTGGCCAGTTGATCGGATCCGGGTAGATCTCGGTCATCCCGAAATTGGGGTCATCTTTCTGGACGCCGGCGGGAAGTGCCTCGGGAACGATTCTCACATCAGCCGGCAGTAGGCCGGTGGGCTCGACGGCGAGCTTTTCGCGATAGAGGTAGTAACCGGGCTGGATTTCAAAATGCACCGTCAGGCGGTTGCTGTCGCTGATGGCAACGCTCGGACGAAAGGCTTCGGCCGGCGGGAGAAAGGCACCGCCGAAATTACCTGGGGCCGCGATGCTGATACCGGTGCTGAGTAGTGGTAGGCACAACAATAGTTGCATGATCATGTGCCGCAGAAATGTGCGGCGGGCGGCGAACGCCATACTGCTAGCAAGGGTCATGTTGAAGTTCCTGACGCAGCACTGACCCAGGCCAGATACTCGGGGAGGCCGCCGCTGCATGGCAGTGCAACGATTTCCGGCAGATCATAGGGGTGTGCTGCCTTGAGCTGGGATTCCAGGGCGGGATAGCGGGCTTCGTCACTGATGATGAATAACGGGATTTCGACTGAGTGTTCAATCGCGCCCTGCCAGCGATAAGTCGATTGGCAAGATGCCATGATTTTGACGCAGGCCGCCAGACCCTGCTCGACGAGTTGGTCCGCAATGGATGTCGCCACCTCGTGATCAGGTGCCGTCGTCAGAATCAGTAACGCCGTGCTCATGATCTTAGTGACGCCAGTTGTGTGTGATGATTTCGCGCAGAATATGCAGCCGGCGATGAAAGAAATGGTCTGCGGCCGGGACCACAATCACCGGGAGGTCCTGCGGTTCGGCCCAGGCAAACACATTGTCGAGCGGCACGGTTTCATCGGCAGAGCCGTGAATCACGATGGAGTCCTTGGGCACGGATTCGGTATCGTAGTTACGGGTGCCTTCCACAAAGCCAGAAGCGGTGCCGACTAGGACAAGACGCTGGGCCGGGTGCCCGGCTTCAGCCATGCGCTTGGCGACACGGGTTTGTACAAAAGCGCCGAAAGAGAATCCGGCCAGCACCACCGGCAAGTGGCCGCATCGTTCACGGGCGTATTCGAGGACGCACAATAGATCATCGGTTTCACCGATGCCTTCGTCGTGTTCACCTTGCGTACCACCTACACTGCGAAAGTTTGGCCGGAAAGCCGCATAGCCGAGGCCGGCAAAGGTTCGGGCCAGCGTATGAGCGACTTTGTTGGTAGCAGCGCCACCACCAATCGGGTGCGGGTGCGCGACCAGGGCAATGCCCCGGGGGGCGCCCGGATTATCCATCAACATTTCGATCTGGCCCACGGGGCCATCAATCAGGATTTTTTCTTCACGACCTAGGCTCATGCTGTTTCCGATCAGATGCGAAGGCGGTCAACCGGAATGCCGTTGACTAGGTGCGAGTTGATGATGTCGTCAATATCCGCCTTGTCGACAAAGGTGTACCAGACGGCTTCCGGATAGACCACCATGACCGGGCCTTCCAGGCAACGGCCCAGGCAGCCAGCCTTGTTAATGCGGACCATGCCGGGTTGGTTGAGCTTTAATTCGGCGACGCGGCCTTTCATATAGTCCAGCATATCGGAGGCACCGTGATCGTTACAGCTGATCTCGCCGTTGGTGCGCTGGTTACAGCAGATGAAAACGTGTTGTTTGAAATAGCTCATGGTGGGGTCCGTGTCGGTATCGGTATTTCAGGAATTATAGAATGATCGTCGACTTGCGGATCAGTTGCGACGTGGGTGCTGGCGATCTGCCCAGACCAGGAACGTCAGCGTCAGGTAGGGCCAGAGTGCGGCGATCAGTCGGGTGAGACCATTGAAGTTGAGAAAGTGGCCCTGTCGCCAGACAGTCAGCGCTGTGACGGAGTAGGGGTTGGTGGGCATCAGATTGACCAGCACCGTGGCGGCCATCAGCAACATGCTGGCCAGAGGCATTTGCCAGCGTCCCGGTAGCATCAGTATCGGTAGGCTGAGCAGCAGACCCATGGCCAGCCCGTATAGGCCACCGGGCGTTAGCGCCGACCAGCGCGCTACTTCGGATGAACCGATGGCCGGTCCCAGCAGCAACCAGCTGGCGGTGATCCGAATCAGGACGCCGAGGGCGATGATGCAGAGCGCACTCGCCAGAATCGCGGGCCCGCCCAGATGGAGCCGTTGCAGTACGGCTTGCACCAGAAATACCATCACCAGAACCTGCAGTGTGACCACGGTGGTTTCCAGCTGGCTGTAAAACTCCGGCGAGAACGGGAATGCCGTTGGTAAGGCGAGTAGGCCGCGCAGATCACCAAAGCCGAAGAATACGATTTCCGGGGAAATCTGCGCAAACAACCAGAGTGCCAGCAGGATCAGACCGGTTTCGGCACTGAGTCGACGAATATTCAAGCGGCGCCGCAGTTTGCCTGCCAGGGTCAGAATGACCGGACCAAAAAACAGGGCGAGTGCAATACCCAGGAGCGTGCCGGCGGTATTGAGCATTAGGTCGAGACCAGAGGAAACACGGCCGGGCAAGAAAGTCTGCAGGGCCTCCAGTGCGGCCGACAACAGAAAGCCGATGGTCAGCGGTAGCAAGGTTCTGGCCCAGGGCCAGCGGGTGTGTTGTGGCGATAGGGCCAGCAGAAAGCCCAGCGGAGCATAGGCCAGGATGTTGAAGCAGGCATCCTGCCAGGTCCAGTAGCGCGGCCAGTGCCCGTTCAGATAGCCGAGCAGATCAACGCCGCGATCCTGCCAGGGCGTCACGGTATAGAGGCTGGCGTAGATGATGATGCAGGCGTAGACGACGGATAAGGCCAAGGGCTTTTGGCGCGCCCGTAGGAGCCAACCGCGCCAGCCCGGTAATGGCTTATCGGGCGTGCCCGGAACCATCATGATGCTGTGGGTGCGATTCATGCGCGGTGGGTGACACGTGGTAGGTCCCTTCCGCCGCATGATGGTGCGACGGGGTCGGGGCGGGTTTGCCGATGCGCTGCGGTAACAGTGAGCCGATGATCATGCCCAGAATCGCGGCGATCAGGCCGAGAATCTGGGGTGGCCAGATGGCATCTTCAGTGGAGAATGCCTCGGTCAGAATCCAGGTGAAGAAGCCGGCGAAGATGGCAAACAGCGCACCCTGGGTGTTGCCTCGCTGCCAGTAGAAGCCGGCGACCAGAGGCACAAAGGCCACCACCAAGGTAATTTTGTAAGCATGCTCGACCATCTTGAAGATCGATGCATTGCTGGTCAGCGCCATAGCCAGAACCATGCCGGCAAATGCCACAATCACAAGACGCATCAGCCACAAGAAAATTCGATCCGAAATGTGTGGCAACATCGGCTTGAGAATGTTTTCGGTAAAAGAAACCGAGGGTGCCAGCAACGTGGCAGATGAGCAGCTCATAATGGCCGAGAGCAGTGCGCCAAAGAAAATGACCTGGGCAAATACCGGGGTATGTTGCAGGATCAGCGTTGGCAAGACCAGCTGCGAATCGGTGTCGAGCAGCGAGGCAAACATGGCCGGGTCAATCAGGGTTGCCGCATACGCCAGAAACATGGGAATGAACGCGAACAGAAAATACAGCGAGCCGCCCATGATGGAGCCGACCATGGCAATACGTTCGCTTTTCGCGGAAGAAATCCGCTGGAAGACATCCTGCTGTGGGATGGATCCTAGCATCATCGTCATCCAGGCACCGACAAAGGGTACCCAGACGTCCATGCCACCCGAGGGAAAGAAATTAAGCTTGCCGGCGGCGCTGGCGTGGGCGACCACGGTGCCGGCACCGCCCGCCAGATCGCTGATAATGGTGGCGATGTAAATCAGGCCGCCCATGATTACGGTGATCTGGACGAAGTCGAGCACCGCCACCGACAGCATGCCACCGAGCACCGTGTAGGTGAGCACGATGGCGGCACCGAGGATCATGCCTTTGTCTTGCGGAATGAGGCCGTTAGTGACGGTGAAAAACACGAGGCCCAG
>CAYLWV010000020.1:0-22227 GCA_964387485.1 uncultured Dechloromonas sp.
AACAGTTCGGCCAGCGCATCGTGTGGCTCGATCTGAATGGTGTACGGATTAAACGTCAGGCCCAGCGATTCAACGAAACGCTTGGCAAAGCCTTCCCAGTCGTAACCGGGGTAAGCAGCCAGGTGGGCGTTGTAGTTGCCGACAGCGCCGTTGATCTTTCCCAGCAGTTCCACCTGGGCAATGCGCACGCGGGCACGCTGCAGACGGTAGGCGACGTTCGCCACTTCTTTACCCATGGTCGACGGTGTGGCTGGCTGACCGTGCGTACGGCTCATCATCGGAATCTCGGCATAGCCGTGGGCCATTTCGGTGAGCTTGGCGATGAGGCGATCCAGCGTCGGCAGCATCACTTCTTTACGAGCGCCCTGGCACATGAGGGCATGCGACAGGTTGTTGATGTCTTCCGAGGTGCAGGCGAAGTGGATGAATTCGCTGACTTTGGTGACTTCGGCATTGCCCTTGGTCTTGTCTTTAATCCAGTATTCCAGCGCCTTGACGTCGTGGTTAGTCGTGGCTTCGATGCCCTTCACTTCTGCGGCATCCCCTTCGGAGAAGTTGTTGACCAGCGCATCCAGCTCGGCAATGGTGGCCGACGAGAAAGCGGGAATTTCAGCGAAATGTGGTTCAGCGGCCAGCGCCTTGAGCCATTCGATCTCAACGCGCAGACGGGCGCGGATCAGACCGTATTCGGAGAAATGCGGACGCAGCGGGTCAACTTTGGCGGCATAGCGGCCATCCAGCGGCGAAAGTGCTGTCAACGCACCAAGATTTTGAGACATCTGAAGCTCCTGAATACGGAAAAATCGAAACCGTGATTTTATCATCCGACCGCCCGGCTGACCTACCAAAGCTGGGCGGCAACTCGAGTTCAGTGTAGGGTATGGGCTGATTTCTGTTGACCGGAGCCCCCAATGAAATTGCTAGGCACCCCTACCAGCCCTTATGTGCGCAAGGTGCGCCTGATGCTGCTGGAAAAGAACATCCCTCACGAATACCTGATTGATCCGCCGCGTGAGCCAGGTAGTCTGGTTGTTCGCGTCAACCCGCTGGGTCGCATTCCGGCGCTGATTCTGGATGAAGAAACCTGCGTGTTCGACTCGCCGGTGATTGCCGAGTATGTTGACAGTCTGAATGACACCCCGGTTCTGATCCCCCGCGACAACGCCCTGGCCCGCATGCGGGTAAAACGTTGGGAGGCGCTGGCCGATGGCATCATGGATTCGGCAATTGCTGTGCGCAACGAACGTATCCGCCCGGAAGAAAAACAGGAGCCTGGCAACGTCACACTGCATAACGGTGCCATCAGCCGTGCGCTCGATTTTGCGAGTGTGAGTCTGGGTAATGACACCTGGACCAACGGTGAAACCATCTCACTGGGCGATCTCGCCCTGTTTAGCACGCTGGTGTATCTTGATTTGCGTCAGCCGGAGCGTGACTGGCGCACCCCCCATCCGAACCTGGCCTTTTTGTTTGACCGTATGGCGGCACGCCCCAGCGCGCAGGCCTCACTGGCCGAACAGGCGTAACCGGTCACGTAAAAATTACGCGGTGGGGGGGGTTATCGACGCATTAATCAGCCAGCGATTGCAGGTCGGCGGTCAGCACAGGTTGACCGCCCATGCGGGCCGATTCGATGATGCCGCCCCCGAGGCAGACCCGGCTTTCGTACATGACCAGCGATTGACCGGGTGTCACTGCCCACTGCGGTGAGGCAAAGCGGATAACCGCACGTTCGGCGTCGATACGTTCGATTTCACAAGGCGCATCGGGCGAACGATAACGGGTTTTAGCCGTGTACACCCAGTGCGTGTGCGGCAACTCCCCCGAGATCCAGTTCATGTCGGTAATCGTGACTTCATCCACGTATAGCGCCGGGTGATCGTGGCCGGAAACCACATAGAGCACATTGGCTGCCATGTCTTTACGCGCCACGTACCAGGCATCGTGTTCACCACTGCCGTGATCGTTTCCCTTCACGCCACCGATATGCAGGCCTTTACGCTGTCCCAGGGTATGGAACGCCAGGCCCTGATGGGTACCCAGCAGTTTGCCGGAATCCAGATCCCGAATCTCACCGGGGTTTTGCGGCACGTAGCGTTGCAGGAAATCATTGAACGGCCGCTCACCGATAAAGCAGATACCGGTGGAATCCTTTTTCTTGGCGACCGGTAGCCCAGCAGCCTCGGCCTTGGCGCGCACTTCCGGCTTCAGCCAGCCGGCCAGCGGAAAGAGCGCCGGTTTGAGCTGCGTCTGATTCAGGCGATACAGGAAGTAGCTCTGATCCTTGTTGCCGTCTTCGGCCTTCAGTAACTGACGTTTGCCATCAAAATCCTGCAGCCCGGCGTAATGGCCGGTGGCAATGTAATCAGCGCCCAGGCTGATGGCGTGCTCAAGAAAAGCGGCAAATTTGATTTCCGAGTTACACAGCACATCGGGGTTGGGCGTGCGGCCGGCGTTGTATTCCTGCAGGAATGTGGAAAACACGCGGTCCCGATATTCCTTGGCGAAGTTCACGACTTCCACGTCGATCCCCAGAATGTCGGTGACACTCATGACGTCAATCAGATCCTGACGCGTGCTGCAGTATTCGTCGGTGTCGTCGTCTTCCCAGTTTTTCATGAACAGGCCGATCACACGGTAGCCCTGCTCCTTGAGCAATAAGGCAGCGACCGATGAATCGACACCGCCGGACAGACCAACCACTACAGTCTTTGCAGTTTTAACAGACAAAGATGACATGAACTTATTCCTCAGCGGCCTGCCGATGATGTTGCGGCAGCCGTATGGTGTTGCGTTTCCAGGCTATAAAAGCGGTAAGACGCCCATTCTCTCACGGGCTGCACCGGCGGCAAGCTGCCCTGTTCCACGAACCAGGGATCGATGGTGTAAATCCCGGTGTCATCTTCGGCATTGGCATCCGTGGCGATCAGCGTGGCACTGTAATGGGAATCCAGAAACAGGGTCCGGTGGGCATAGGGCCCAACCCGGTGCCAGCGCAATGCCTGCCGATGCGCCAGAAACGAGAGGATGTTGCGCGTACTGGACGAGTGATCAATGCAATCCATACGACCGACGACGGTCTCATCTTCTTCATTGCCGGGTTCATCCGCGCCAATCGGGGTCTGTTCGGCCGCCCGCACATAGAATTGACGAACCACTTCGGCCACGGCAATCCGCTCGGCTTCCGGTGTTTTGGCCTGGCGCAGTGGCGCCAGCATTCTTTTGAGCCAGGGCTCCGGGTAGCTGACGACCCCCGGGGTTTTACAGCTCCAGTCATAACAGAAGCGCACCAGACCATCGGCCACCGCCAGCGGTGCGCTTAATGCCAGGCATAATGCCAGCAAGACTGCGCGTACCGTCATGACATCAGTCGTAGTGGGTAATGCTATCTAACGGCAAACGCCGCCCGGACACCCAATCCTCAACGCATTGCAGAACCAACGGGCTGCGATGGCGGGCTTGCGACGCGCGTAACTCTTCCAGCGTCAGCCAGTGCGCCGCGATGATGCCGTCATCCAGCTTCGGATCCGCTTCAATCTGGTCCAGTCGACAGGCAAAAGCAAAGCGCAGGTACGTGATATCACCGGCCGGTACCGTCCATTGGTACACCCCAACCAGCGCTTCGGGTGTCACGTGGCAACCGGTTTCTTCCAGCGCTTCTCGGGCACAAGCGGCAATCAACGATTCACCTTCATCCAGATGCCCTGCCGGCTGGTTAAAACGTAGGCCGGCCGAGGTTTCCTCTTCCACCACGAGAAAGCGTCCGTCGCGCTCGACCAGCGCAGCAACCGTGACGCTGGGTTTCCAACGATGTTTTTGGCTATTCATAGACATCATTTTACCGAAATAGGGCATTTCGGCTGCGCCGGCACGGCCCGATACAAAATCCTGGTTGACACGACCGTCACCGATCCTGATTTTGGGCCAGAAATCGGCTAAAATCACGCGATCCGGTCGCCAAGCTGCGACCCCACTAAGACGATTGATCAAAGGATTCACATCATGTCGATGTCCGACCGCGACGGTTTTATCTGGCTGGATGGCAAGCTGGTTCCCTGGCGTGACGCCAATACGCACGTGCTGACACACTCGCTGCATTACGGCATGAGCGTATTTGAAGGTGTCCGCGCCTATGACACCGGTCGCGGCACGTCGATTTTCCGTCTGCAGGATCACACCCGTCGCCTGTTCAACTCGGCACACATCTTCCAGATGGAAGTGCCCTATGATGAAGACACGCTCAACGAGGCCCACAAGGAAGTCGTGCGCGCCAACAATCTGGAAAGTGCCTACATCCGCCCGCTGGTGTACTACGGGTCGGAAAAGATGGGCGTGTCCCCGAAGGGGGCCAAGGTCCACGTGGCCATCGGTGCGTGGGCCTGGGGTGCCTATCTGGGCGAAGACGGCCTGAAGAAAGGCATTCGCGTCAAAACCTCGTCGTACACGCGTCACCATGTGAACGTGTCGATGGTGCGCGCCAAGGCCAGTGGTCACTATGTGAACTCGATTCTGGCCAACAACGAAGCCGTGGCTGATGGTTACGACGAAGCCCTGCTGCTGGATACCGAAGGCTACGTCTCAGAAGGCGCTGGCGAAAATCTGTTCATCGTCAAGAACGGCAAGGTCTACACACCAGAACTGTCGTCGTGCCTGGAAGGTATCACCCGTGACAGCGTGGTAACGCTGGCTCGCGAGCTCGGTATTTCGATTGAAGAAAAACGGATTACCCGCGATGAAGTCTACTGTGCTGACGAAGCCTTCTTCACCGGCACCGCTGCCGAAGTCACCCCGATCCGTGAACTCGATAACCGCAAGATCGGTATCGGCAGCCGCGGTCCGGTCACCGAGCGTATTCAGTCGGCTTACTTCGATGCGGTCAATGGCCGCAATCCGAAGCATGAAGACTGGCTGAGCTTTATCTAATTCCAGACCCACTTTCCGAGGCTTTTCTGATGACTGCACCGCTTGAAAACACGCTGTCTGCCAAAGCACTGACCATCACGGCTAATGATCTGCCCCTGCACTGCCCGCCCCAGGGTGTGCAGCTGTGGTCGGGTCACCCGCGCGTTTACCTTGATGTTCTGAAAACCGGCGAAGTGAAGTGCCCGTACTGCGGTACGCATTACACGTTTTCCGGTCCGCAACCGCACGGCCACTAATCCGCGACTGTACGCAGGCCGGCTGCCCCATTGATGAACGCAGTCTCCCTGCTTGTCGCACCGGCCTGGGTGGGCGACGCCGTGATGAGCGAACCGCTCATCCGGCAGATTGCCGACCACGACCAGAAACCCGTTGATGTTCTAGCCCCTCCCTGGGTGGCACCGCTCTACGAGCGGATGCCTAATGTCGGCCGGGTCATCCCTGCACCGTTTGCGCATGGCCGCCTGGACCTCAAAGCCCGTTGGGCGCTGGGTCGCCACCTCGGCACCCATGGCTACCAGAATGCCTACCTGCTGCCTAACTCGCTGAAATCGGCACTGCCCACGTTTTTTGCCGGCATCCCGAACCGCATCGGTTTTACCGGGGAATGCCGCTACGGTCTTGTTAACCGACGCCAGACGCTGAATAAGCAGGCTCTACCCCGCATGGTGGACCGCTTCCTGGCCCTGGCACCGGCCAGCGCATCCGCCGCCCAAGCCCCGGATCTCGACATCCCCCGCCTGACGGCACGCCCCGGCGCCTTTGCCGCGCTGTCTGACAAACTGGGTTTAACCGTCAAGAGTCATCCTTTGGCAATTCTCTGCCCCGGTGCCGAGTACGGGCCGGCCAAGCGCTGGCCGGAAGCCCACTTCGCACAATTGGCAACCTCCCTGAAGCAAACCGGTTTCACGGTCTGCACGCTGGGCTCGGGCAAAGATCAGGCCATCGGTGACGCCATTGAAACCTTAAGCCATGGCGCGGCCATCAATCTGTGCGGACGTACTCAACTGGCTGAAGCCATTGATTTGTTAAGCGGCGCATCGGTGGTAATTTCCAACGATTCCGGTCTCATGCACGTAGCCGCAGCGCTTGACCGACCCTTGATTGCCCTGTTCGGCTCTTCATCGCCGGTCTTTACCCCGCCGCTCGCTAAACAGGTGCGCATTCTGCAGCACCCCGTCCCATGCAGTCCCTGTTTCGCCAGAACCTGTCGTTACGGTCACCTGGACTGTCTGAACAAGCTCACGCCAGAAACCGTCCTCGCTGCCACCCTTGCCATGGCGCCCACTTTCGAAAGCCCCACCCCATGAGTCTGCCACCGCCCTCGGCCCCAGTCCCCAACTTCGCCACCCCCGACGATGCCGAGCGCGGTTTTTACGAAAGCATTGCGCAAGCCAATCTGGACGCGCTGATGGCCATCTGGGCCGACGAAGACGAGATTGTCTGTGTCGATCCGGATGGGCGACGTGCTGCCGGTCACGCAGCAATACGCCAGGGCTGGCAATCGATTTTCAGCGGCTGCCATCATCTGGAAATTGAAGTGATGAACATCATGCGCTGGCAGAGCGGTCTAGTCGCCATTCATCTCGTGCAGGAAAGCATTACCCTGTTCAGCGTCCCTGAAGAACTCACAGATCCCGAACATCCGAACACACTCGTCCGCCGTAATGGCGTCACCACCGCCATGAATGTCTATGTACGGGGTGGCAACGGCTGGCGACTCGTATGCCATCAGGCAACGGCGCAGCTGGCGGACGTTGAATCGCAAATGACGAGTGCTGCAACACATACCCTGCACTAAGCTCCAACACGCTTTATGCTGCCTCTTGCGCCCTACCGTGCCCCGTTCTTTCTGTTTAACGGGCACTTGCAGACCCTCTGGCCGGTCTGGCGCAATCTGCGTCAGACACCCATCGGTTGGCCACGCGAACGCTGGGATACGCCTGACGGGGACTTTATCGATGTGGATTGCATCAGTACGGATGCGCTCCCCGCGCACGAAAGCAACGCACCCGTCGTCATCCTGTTTCATGGCCTCGAAGGCAGCGCCCAATCCCACTACGCCCGCAATATGGCCACCGTGCTGCAGCAGATCGGCTGGGTCGGTTTTGTACCGAACTTTCGCGGCTGCAGCGGCGAGCTGAATAATAAACCCCGCGCCTATCACTCTGGGGACGCCGCCGAGATCGACTGGATCCTGCGCCGCTTCCGAACGCGCTTTCCGAATCGCCCGCTGTTTGCGGCAGGCGTTTCGTTGGGCGGCAATGCCCTGATGAAATGGCTGGGTGAGCAGGGTACCGCCGCCAGCGCCGTCATCAATGGCGCAGCTGCCGTATCCCCGCCCATGGATGTGGCCGCCTGTGGTGCCTGGCTGGACCAGGGCGCGAATCAAAAGGTCTACACCCAACATTTTCTGCGCACCATGAAGCTGCAGAGTGAGGCACGACTGGCACGTTTTCCGGGGCTGTTTGATGCAGCACGCATGCGTCGCGCCACGACGCTGAGGGAGTTTGATGATACCGTCACCGCCCCCCTGCATGGATTTAACGGCGTGGATGACTACTGGCAGCGCGCCTCGGCCCTGCCACTGCTCGGCAACATTGCCTTGCCAACGCTCTTACTCATGCCACGCAATGATCCGTTTCTCACGGCAGCCTGTTACCCGCTACCGGCGGAATGCCCGGTAGCGATTACCCTCGAAACGCCGGCAAGCGGCGGCCATGTGGGCTTTAGTAGCGGCTCAGGCGCACATCGTGATCTGTGGCTGCCAACCCGTATAATTAACTTCTTTGCACAATCGCTCGACCTGAACTGATATCACACCGAGCCTAACGACGAGAACAACCATGTCGCGTTTTGCCATTCCCGCACTACCCGCCTCGATTTTTAAAGCCTACGACATCCGCGGTATCGTGGACGACACCCTGACGCCTGAAGTGGTGCGTGCCGTCGGCCTGGGCCTCGGTACACTGGCACGAGAAAAAGGCATTAAGGCCATTGCGGTCGGCCGAGATGGTCGTCTCTCGGGGCCGAGCCTGTCGCGTGCCCTGCAGGAAGGCATCATCGCCGCCGGCGTCGATGCCATTGACGTCGGCTGTGTGCCGACACCGGTAACTTACTTTGCCGGTTTTCAGCTGGAAACCGCCTCCTGTGTCTCGGTCACGGGCAGCCACAACCCGCCGGACTACAATGGCCTCAAGATGGTCATCGCCGGCGATACCCTGGCCGGCGATGCGATTCAGGCCTTGAAAAAACGGATTGAAACCGGTGACGTCCACTGGGCCGATCAACCGGGCCAGATGCGCACGGCCGATGTCAAAGCCGACTATCTGGATCATATTGTCGGCGACGTCAAACTGGCACGTCCGATGACCATTGCCGTTGATTGCGGCAACGGCGTTGCCGGTGAACTGGCACCGGAACTCTTCCGCCGCATGGGGTGCAAGGTCATCCCCATGTATTGCGAAATCGATGGCACCTTCCCGAACCATCACCCGGATCCTTCCAAACCTGAAAACCTGGAAGACCTGGTGGCTGAACTGAAAAGGACCGATGCCGAGATCGGCCTGGCCTTTGATGGTGATGGTGATCGCCTCGGCGTCGTCACCAAGGATGGCGAAGTGATCTTCCCGGATCGTCAGATGATGCTCTTTGCCCGTGACGTCCTGAGCCGCTGTCCTGGCGCACCCATCATTTTCGACGTGAAATGTTCGCGTCTGCTCGGCGACGAAATCCGCGCTGCTGGAGGCCAACCGCTGATGTGGAAAACCGGCCATGCGCTGATCAAGGCCAAACTCAAGGAAACCGGTGCCCCGCTGGCCGGCGAGATGAGCGGCCACGTCTTTTTCAAGGAACGCTGGTTTGGTTTTGACGATGGTCTGTACACCGGTGCCCGCCTGCTGGAAATTCTGTCGCGTTCACCGGATGCCAACCCGGTACTGACCAGTCTGCCCAACAGCCAGAGCACGCCGGAACTGAATATCAGCATGAAGGAAGGCGAACCCCATGCACTGATGGCCGAACTGGCCGTTGCACCGGATTTCCCGGGGGCGCGTGATGTGATCACCATTGATGGGCTGCGCGTGGAATATGCCGATGGTTTCGGTCTGGCCCGCCCGTCGAACACGACACCGGTGGTGGTGCTGCGTTTTGAGGCGGATAACGAAGCGGCGCTCTCTCGCATTCAGGCTGAATTCCGCCGGGTGCTCCATCAGGCCCGCCCGGGTCTGCCCCTACCGTTCTAACGAAGCAATCGGCCCGGCACCATCACTTAATTACCTGCTGCCAGGCAGCCAGCTTGTCCTCAAGTGTCAAGCTGGCGTGAGCCGGGCTCGTGGATGGTAGCCGAACCATCCGGAAACGTGGCGCGGCGGGCAAGACAGGAAGCACCCACCGCTTGAAGACCTGCTCGGCATGCGCCCCATTGAAGTACACGCGTGTGATCAACGGATGCGCCGCAAAGAATGCCGGAAACTCATTAACGACCTGCGTTTCCCGGCGGATATCGGCATCCAGACTACCGGCACGCTCGCAGGATTGCAGCACATCCCACACGGCAACCCCGGCCTGCTGCAAACACGCAACGCGCTGGATGTAAGGCGTCTGCGCTACATCAAAATCCAGCAAATGCCCCATGATCGGCCAAAACCGGTTCTGCGGATGTGCGTAGTACTGACCGGCGTTGAGTGACGCCACACCAGGCATGCTGCCGAGAATCAGACAACGGGCATCAGGCCTGGCAATCGGTGGAAAACTCCGGACAATCAGCCCCTGTGCCACGGACACAGCGCGTTATTTGCCGCTCAGACTGCGACGGTTGTAGTCCTTGTCACCCGGCATGATGTAACGGCCGACACCGAACAGGCCTCCCTGCGCCCCTTCCGGGCGTAGTTTATTTTCAGGGAACTGGTCTGCTACTTTTTTGGCTTCCACGGCTTTGGCGGTATTCACATATTCCCAACGGCCGTTCGGAAACAGCAACACATCCTCACCCTTCGCCGTTTTGCCGGCAATGGGTGTGCGATCCGGCGCATCCGCAATATCGGCCAACACCTGCTGGCCACTCAGGGCCAGCAGGCTGTAAAGCATCCATCGCAGAAGCTGCGCCCGTGTCATCTTAACGCTCGGCAACCCAGGCGTTGACGGATTCCAGGGCACTGGTCAGATTAGCCGGCTGCGTACCGCCTGCCTGCGCCATATCCGGACGGCCACCGCCCTTACCACCCACCTGACCCGCGACAAAGTTGACCAGTTCGCCCGCCTTGAAACGCGATGTCAGATCGGCGGTGACACCCGCGATCAACGACACTTTATCGCCCTCAGCGACGCCCAGCACAATCACACCCGACTTGAGTTGATCTTTGAGCTGATCCAGCGTTTCACGCAGGCCCGAGCCGCTGACGCCTTCCAGTTTGACGGACAGCACGGCAACGCCATTCACCACTTTGGCCTGACCGGCCAGATCCCCGCCCTGAGCAGCCGCCAGTTTGGATTGAAGGCGACTGATTTCCTTCTCCTGCGCCTTCTGGCCTTCGATCATGGCATTGACGCGAATAGGCAACTCGGCCGGCTTGCACTTCACCAGACCCGCGACTTCGTTCAAGGCCTGACGGCGGAACTGAACGGCGGCCAACGCATAATCGCCGGTCAGGGCTTCGAGACGTCGGACACCCGCAGCGACACCGGATTCCGCCAAAATCGTAAACAGACCGATATCACCCGTACGCGCCACGTGGGTACCACCACACAGTTCACGCGAGGTGCCGATATCCAGCACACGCACCTTGTCACCGTACTTTTCGCCGAAGAGCATCATCGCGCCCAGCTTCTGCGCATCTTCAATGGCCATTTCGCGGGCTTCGGTCGGCAGATTGCGCATGATTTCGCGGTTGACGATGTCTTCCACGGCGCAGATCTGCTCCAGCGTCATCGGTGCGTTATGGGCAAAGTCGAAGCGGGTTTTCTCGGCATCGACCAGCGAACCTTTCTGTTGCACATGCTCGCCCAGCACTTCACGCAGGGCTTTATGCATCAGGTGGGTGGCCGAGTGATTACGCATCGTGCGCTCGCGATCCAGCACATTGACGCGCGCTTCGACCGTATTACCGACCGTGAGCGACCCCTGGCGCAGCGTGCCGTGATGACCGAACACCTGCGCCTGAATCTTCTGGGTGTCTTCCACGAGGAACTCGCCATGCACGGACGTCAGCACACCGTCGTCGCCGACCTGACCACCGGACTCGGCGTAGAACGGCGTTTTATCCAGCACCACCACACCGGTATCACCAGCGGCCAGGCTGTTCACCGCCACTCCGTCCTTGTACAGAGCGATGATGTTCGATTCGGTGGCTAGCAGTGCGTAACCTTCAAACTGGGTTGCCGGGCCTTCATAGGCCAGGGCTGCGGCGGAATGGAACTTACCCGCAGCGCGGGCCTGTTCCCGCTGACGCGTCATGGCCGCATCAAAACCGGCCTCATCCACATTCAGCTCGCGCTCACGACAGACATCGGCCGTCAGGTCGAGGGGGAAGCCGTAGGTATCGTGCAGCTTGAAGGCCAGATCACCATCGAGCACGCCATCGGCCGGCAGGTTGGCTAAAGCACCGTCGAGAATTTCCATGCCGTGGGCGATGGTTTCGAAGAAGCGCTCTTCTTCCAGACGCAGAATGTCGGTGACACGGGCTTCGGCACGCGTCAGCTCCGGATAGGCATCGCCCATTTCAGCCACAAGGGCAGAGACCAGCGTGTTGAAGAACGGGGTACGGGCACCCAGCTTGTAACCATGACGAATGGCGCGGCGGACGATCCGGCGCAGCACATAGCCACGACCTTCGTTACCCGGAATGACACCATCGACAATCAGGAACGCACAGGCGCGGATATGGTCGGCAATCACTTTCAGTGATGCGGTATCAATGGCTGCTTCGCCACCGGCCACATGGACGGCCTTCTGGGCCGCAGCAATCAGATTCTGGAAGAGATCGATTTCGTAGTTGCTGTGCACGTGCTGCAGCACGGCGGCAATACGTTCCAGGCCCATGCCGGTATCCACACAGGGACGCGGCAGCGGATGCAGCACGCCGGCTTCGTCCCGGTTGTACTGCATGAACACCAGGTTCCAGATTTCGATGTAACGATCACCGTCTTCTTCCGGCGACCCCGGCGGACCACCCCAGATATCGGCACCATGGTCATAGAAAATCTCGGTGCACGGGCCGCACGGGCCGGTATCGGCCATCTGCCAGAAGTTATCCGAGGCGTAACGGGCACCCTTGTTGTCACCAATACGGATGATGCGCTCCGCAGGTACCCCAACTTCTTTCGACCAGATGTCGTAGGCTTCGTCATCTTCCTGGTACACCGTGACCCACAGCTTCTCTTTCGGCAGGCCATAAACGCCGGTCAGCAGCTCCCAGGCGAAGTTAATGGCATCCCGCTTGAAGTAGTCACCGAAGCTGAAGTTACCCAGCATTTCGAAGAAGGTATGGTGACGCGCCGTATAGCCGACGTTTTCCAGATCGTTATGCTTACCGCCGGCCCGCACACTGCGCTGCGACGAGGTTGCACGCGAGTACGGGCGCTTGTCCTGCCCCAGAAACACATCCTTGAACTGGACCATGCCCGAGTTGGTGAAAAGCAGGGTCGGGTCATTCCCCGGAACCAGTGAGCTGGAAGGCACAATGGTATGGCCTTTGGATTCAAAGAAACGGAGAAACTTGTCCCGGATTTCAGCGCTTTTCATAACGGGTGTGTCCTAGTTCTGGTTCTAATGCAGTGGCTGGTGATCGATGGTGCAGCGTGTCTGAGCCGCCGTATTACTTGCGGGCCTTCTTACCCGAAGCTTTGGTCGGCACCGTCGGCAGCGGGTTGTACACAGCCTGGCCACGGGCAACCGCGGTATCCAATGCCGTCTTGGCCGACTTCTTACCCATGAACACGGCGTCCATTTCTTCGTTCACGATCTGACGTAGCTGCGGATTGAACGAGACCCAGCCAACGGTAGCACCCGGCGCACCGGCTTTCATCACATTCGCCAGACCCAGCTCCTGCGACTTCAGCTCGTCACGCAGCAACTTACTCTGTGCGCCTGCCTGGGCGGCCGGCGTCAGTGGCAGGAAACCGCCCACACGCGAGATCGTCAGCTGGGTTTCCGGAGTCAGCGTGAATTCGAGGAACTTGGCGGCCGCCTTGTATTCGTCCTTGCTATGGCCCTGGCCAACCCACAGGGCGCCACCGGCAGCCAGTGTATTGAACGGTGCACCGGTGTTGTCATCGATGACGGGCAGCGACGCCACGCCGAAGTCAAACTTCTTGCTGCTCTGCAGATGCGCCACGATGTCACTGTTGGTCGTGATCATGGCGCACTCGCCATTCACGAAATGTGCATCGGCCTCGTTTTCATGACCGTAGCTGGTGAAGTATTCGGTTTTGTACCAGGAGGTCAGTCGGGCCAGGTGACGCACCTGGATCAGCGTATTGAATGCCAGCTTGCCATCGGTGCTGACCGTCGGCGAACCGGCCCAAGCCGACACGTTATCAATGTGCACCCAGACCGGCCACGAGGTCGTATAGCTACAGTTGATGCGGGCATCGACGATCTTGCCGGTCATATCCTGCATTTCTTCCCAGGTCTTTGGGCCTTTGTTCGGGTCCAGACCGGCCTTCTTGAACAATTCCTTGTTCCAGAAGAGCAGCGGCGTTGCAAAGGCCACGGGCAGGGCTTGAACCTGGCCATTAATTGTCACGGCATTGCGCAGCGGCTCGGGAATCGATTTGGGGTTGAATTTGACCTTGTTCTCCGCCAGCAGCTTTTCGGCCGGAACATAGGCATCCGCCTTGGTCAGATATTTGGCCAGATCGGCACGGGTCGCCAGATTCAGTACGGCCGGTTTGCCATTCGGCGCACGCTGCACCAGACGGACTTCCACATCCTTGCTGCTGCTGTTAAAACGGCTGACCAGCTCTACCAGCTCGCGCTCGGTCGGTGCATCCAGCTGATGCGCCAGCGTCAGTTCGGTTTTGGCAAAAGCACCGGCCATCGGAAACAGCAGGGCTAACAGCAGCGAAGAGCGACGGACAAAGGCGGAGGAAGCAGCCTGCAGCATGGTCATAATCCTTTTAATGTGCTTTTGGGTGTGACGCGAGCCTCCCACCCAAAAAAGCTGCGGGCAATCTGCGCCAAAACCCTGAATTATACGGATTTAAACCCTAAATCTGGCATTTTGGCTGTGTATAATCGGCGCATGACTGATTTGACTGCGGACATGACACCGCCTACACCGACTTTCGCCGAATTAGGCCTCGACCCGGCGATTGTACGAGCCATTACCGAAACCGGTTACACGACACCAACACCCATTCAGGCGGCGGCCATTCCTGCAGTGATGCAGGGGCGGGATCTCAAGGCCTGCGCCCAGACGGGCACCGGCAAAACGGCGGCCTTCAGCCTGCCGCTACTGCAGCGTCTGCTACCGCACGCCAACAGCAGTACATCGCCGGCTAAGCACCCGGTCCGCGCGCTGATTCTGACACCCACCCGCGAACTGGCGATCCAAGTCTACGATAACCTCAAAACCTACGGCAAACACCTGCCCTACCGCATCGCTTGCGTCTACGGCGGCACGGACATCAAGCCGCAGATTGCCGAGCTCAAACTGGGCGTCGAATTTCTCGTCGCCACGCCGGGCCGCTTCCTTGATCTGGTGGAACAGAAAGCCGTCAGCCTGCACTCGGTACAGGCACTGGTGCTGGACGAAGCTGATCGCATGCTGGACATGGGCTTTATCCCGGACATCCAGCGCATCATCAATATGCTGCCCAAAACCCGCCAGGGGCTGCTGTTCTCGGCCACCTTCTCGGCCGAAATCCAGAAACTGGCCGACACCATGCTGCAACAGCCGGAATTCATTGAGGTGGCCAAACGCAACAGCGTGTCGGACACCATCACCCACCAGGTGCACCCGGTCGCCGAGCACCGCAAGCTGCCGCTGCTAGTCAACCTGCTGCGCACCGGCCAGCTGACCCAGGTCCTGGTCTTTGTGCGGACCAAACAGGGCTGCAGTCGTCTGGCGCGTGCCCTGAGCCACGCCGGTATCAAGGCGGACTCGATCCACGGGGACAAATCCCAGTCGGAACGCATGAAGGCACTCAACGCCTTCAAAGACGGCGAAATTCAAACCCTGGTCGCCACTGACGTGGCCGCCCGCGGTATCGACATCGACGAACTGCCTTTTGTCGTCAATTACGAACTACCGCACACACCGGAAGACTACGTCCATCGCATCGGCCGCACCGGCCGTGCCGGCAACCTGGGCAACGCCGTATCGCTGGTCTGTACCGACGAAACCGGCTACCTGGCGGATATTGAAAAGCTCATCAACAAATCGATCACCCAGAGCATCGTGCCCGGCTTCGAACCGGAAGAGGATTGGGAATATCCCCCCTCCGGCAAGAAGCGCGTGCGCAGCGCCCTGAATACGCAACGCCCGCAGGACAAACACGACAAAGGGGATAAGCCACAAGACCGCACCCAACGTACGGGTCGTTCGGATCGCCCCGAACGTCGGGAAGGTGACGCGCGCCGTGATCGTGAACAGCGCCCAGAACGCGGGGATCGTGACGTCTACAATCGTCGCCGCCCGGCGCCTGGCTATACGCCGCCACGCCTGACCAAAGTGGCCGCCGATGGTTTTGATTTCACCAAACCCTATGAAGCCGACAGTGCGGCCACACCCACACCAACAACGCTGTCTGGTGCGACAACGCCAGCCCCACGACGCCCAACTCGCATGGTCGCTGCTCTGCTAGGCGGGTTAAAAAAGAACACGACTGCCTGAGGAGATCAGCATGGGTAATCGACTGAGCAAAATCGTCACCCGCACGGGCGACGGCGGCACCACCGGTCTGGGCGACGGCTCGCGCGTTGGGAAAGATAGTCCGCGCATTGACACGCTGGGCGAGATCGACGAACTCAACTCGGCCGTTGGTGTGCTGCTGGCCGAAGACTTTCCGGCCTCCTGCGCCAACATCCGTGATGCGCTGCTGACGGTGCAGAACCATCTCTTCGATCTGGGCGGTGAAATCTGTATTCCTGGCCACAAGAGCATTGGCGAAGACCATGTGGCACAGCTAGAAGCCTTAGCCGAGACCTACAACGAACAGCTCACCCCGCTCAAGGAATTTATCCTGCCCGGCGGCACTCGGGCAGCAGCCCTAGCCCATATGGCACGCACCATCTGCCGTCGTGCCGAACGCTCCATCGTGCACCTGGGTCATAACGAAGCGGTTTCAGATCATGCCCGTCAGTATCTGAACCGCTTGTCTGATCTGCTGTTCGTGATCGGACGGACGCTCAACAAACTGGGTGGCAATGGCGACATTCTCTGGCAACACAACCGCGGCCAATAAAACCCTACCGCCCAACAAAAAGCCCGGCACAGTCTTCACGACTGACCGGGCTTTTTGTTTTCTGGCAGCGATGGTCGCTTATTTTTCAGCCAGCACTAGGCGACGCTGACGCACCCCTTCCGCCAACTGGTTGAGCAGCGTCACGCTGTCTTCCCAGTTGATGCAGGCATCCGTAATGCTCACGCCATATGCCAGCGGCTTACCCGCCACCAGATCCTGACGACCCGCATTGATGTGCGACTCCACCATCACGCCCATGATGCGCTCCTCGCCAGCGGCCAGCTGGCCGGCCACATCCGTCGAGACTTCCATCTGACGCTGGTATTCCTTGCGGCTATTGCCGTGCGAGAAATCAATCATCACCCGCGCCGGCACACCGGCTTTGGCCATTTCCGTGCAGGCAGCATCGACGCTGACGGCATCGTAGTTCGGCTCTTTGCCGCCGCGCAGGATGACGTGGCAGTCTTCATTACCGACCGTCTGGACGATGGCGGCATGACCCGACTTGGTCACCGACAGGAAATGGTGCGGCGATTGCGCCGAACGGATGGCATCCATGGCAATACGCACATTGCCATCCGTGCCGTTCTTGAAGCCCACCGGACAGGACAGGCCGGAGGCCAGTTCACGATGCACCTGTGACTCGGTGGTGCGGGCGCCAATGGCACCCCAGCTGATCAGATCGCCGACATACTGCGGCGTGATCATGTCGAGGAATTCGGTGGCGCACGGCAGACCGATGGTGTTGACGTCCAGCAGTAGCTTACGGGCACGACGCAGACCTTCGTTGATATCGAAGCTGTTATCCAGATGCGGATCGTTGATCAACCCCTTCCAACCCACCGTGGTACGCGGTTTCTCGAAGTAGACGCGCATCACGATCAGCAGGTCGTCTGACAGACGCTCGGCCTCCACTGCGAGACGACGTGCATAATCCAGCGCCATTTCGTTGTCGTGTACGGAACATGGGCCGATAACAACCACCAGACGGTCATCGGCGCCATGCAGCACCCGGTGAATGCCCTGGCGAGCGGCAGTGACGCGTTGCGCCACAGCCGGGCTAACCGGGAACGCATTGAGCACGTTAGCTGGCGGCGCCAGCTCACTAATCGCGGCAATACGGACATCATCCGTATTGCCTGCCACGGGTTTGTTCTGTGTTTCAACCATGATGATTCCTTCAAGACCTCCTGGGTCTCAAACGCCTTCTTGCGGATTAAGTTTGGCCGGCTCATTGTGCAAACGGTTCAACGCGTTGAGATACGCCTTGACCGAAGCAATCACGATATCGGTGTCTGCACCGCTGCCATTGACCACACGACCGCCCTTGGACAAACGCACCGTCACATCGCCCTGAGCATCCGTACCGGAGGTGATGTTGTTGACCGAATAGAGCAGAAGTTCACAACCGCTATTGAGCACGGACTCAATCGCCTTGAACGTGGCATCGACCGGGCCCGAGCCGGTCGATTCGGCCTTCTTCTCTTCACCACCCACCGACAGCGTCAAGCGGGCCACCGGCACTTCACCGGTTTCAGAAGTGACTTGCGAATAGGTGAGCTTATAGTGCTCGGTTTCCGGCGTTACGGCTTCATCCGACAGCAATGCCTGAAGGTCTTCATCAAAGATCTCGTGTTTCTTGTCGGCCAGCTCCTTGAACTTGGCAAAGGCCGAATTCAAAGCTTCTTCGCTGTCGAGAACGACACCCAATTCAGCCAGGCGGGATTTGAAAGCATTACGACCGGAGTGTTTGCCGAGCACCAGCTTGTTCTGCGACCAGCCCACATCTTCGGCACGCATGATCTCGTAGGTTTCGCGATGCTTGAGCACGCCATCCTGGTGAATACCGGATTCGTGGGCAAACGCATTAGCGCCGACAATGGCCTTGTTCGGCTGTACCGGATAACCGGTGATCTGCGAAATCAGCTTCGAAGCGGGCACGATCTGTGTCGTGTCAATGCGGGTCTCCACCGGGAAGATATCGGCACGGGTACGCACCGCCATCACCACTTCTTCAAGCGACGCATTGCCGGCACGCTCGCCGAGGCCGTTGACCGTACATTCCACCTGACGTGCACCAGCCATCACAGCGGCCAATGAGTTGGCCACGGCTAAACCGAGGTCATTATGACAATGCACCGACCAGATCACTTTATCGGACCCCGGTACACGTTCGATCAACTGACGAATCGTCTCGGCGTATTGCCCCGGCACGTTGTAACCCACGGTGTCGGGCACGTTCAGCGTTGTAGCGCCCGCCTTGATGACGGCCTCGAACACACGGCAGAGAAAATCGATATCCGAACGACCGGCATCTTCGGCCGAGAACTCCACATCGTCGGTGTACTGACGGGCCCAGCCAATCGCCTTAACGGCCTGCTCAACCACCTGATCCGGCGTCATGCGGAGCTTCTTCTCCATATGGATCGGGCTAGTGGCGATAAAGGTGTGCACACGCTTGCGCGGCGCCGGGGCAATCGCCTCGCCTGCACGGCGAATGTCGTTCTCATTGGCACGGGCCAGCGAGCACACAGTCGATTCACGGACGACCTGAGCGATCGAGTTGATCGAATCAAAATCCCCCGCCGATGCCGCGGCAAAACCGGCTTCGATCACGTCCACGCGCATACGTTCCAGCTGACGTGCGACGCGGATTTTTTCATCCTTGGTCATCGACGCACCCGGGCTCTGCTCGCCATCGCGCAACGTGGTATCAAAAATAATCAATGAATCTTTTTTCATGTCGGGCTCCTGTAGGCCGGGTCATCTTTGACCCAACCTGATATCGGTATGAGGTCCGGTAAATACCGGAATCGTCTTTGGCTGCGAGGGGGTGTTTAGTCTGTGCGCGCCACGCGCAGCAGCGGCCGAGCACCCAGCAGCAGATGCAGCCAATACGTCGCCCGACCACCCGAGGTAGCCTTTTGAGCGAGAAGTATCGTGAACATTGCAGACATGACCTGTAATATAAGGCCTAGAAGCGCGGCTGGCAATTGTTTTTTCCTATAACTTCAATAGCTTCGGCGCACCGAAGCCAGAGGACGATCCAAGGATGACTATCAAAGCCCAACAATCCGTTCTGCTCATCATTGACCTGCAGGAACGTCTGCTCCCGGCCATTGACCAGGGCAACGCCGTGATCGAGCACACCGCGTGGCTCACGGGCGTGGCTCGCCGCCTGAATGTACCCATCATCCTCACCGAACAGTACCCGCAAGGCCTGGGCCCTACGGCCCCCGCCATTGCCGGACTCATCCGGCCTGACGAGACACTGGAAAAAATCCACTTTTCAGCGGTGGCCGAAGGCAATCTGCTCAGCCACCCGACCGGACAACGGCAACAATGGGTCATTTGCGGCACCGAATCCCACGTTTGCGTACAGCAAACCGTGCTGGACCTACTCGCAGCGGGCAGACAGGTCAGCGTGGTCGAAGAAGCCGTTGGCTCCCGTCAGGCGCGCGACAAAACCTTAGCATTGGCACGCATGCGCCAGCATGGTGCGGATATTGTTTCGCGCGAGATGGTGGCCTTTGAGTGGCTGAAACAGGCAAACACGCCCGAGTTCCGGGCGGTCCTTAAAGACTTTATTCGCTGAGCTTGGTAAAGCCGGCATCCACGTCGGGCTGGGTCGTTGCACGCACAACACGGGCAACTTCCTGGCCATCCTGCATAAAAATCAGTGCCGGCCACAACTTGACGGCAAACGTCCGGCCCAAGCGACGTCCCTTGCCATCTTCAATACGCAAATGGCGTACCTGCGGGTGGCGCTGCAGGGCATCGGCCACCAACGGCTGCGCTGCCTGACAATGTGGGCATTCGTTAATACCGAACTCCAGCAGCACAGGGCCACGCATGGCATCGACTTCGTCACGGGTCGGTTCTGGCGTAAAAGGAACGGGGGACATGGCGCACTCCTGAACGATCAAGCGCTATCATAGCGCCCATGCTGCCCCATCATCTAGAACTTCTTGCCCCCGCCCGCGATGCCGACATTGGCATCGAAGCCGTGCTGCACGGCGCCGACGCTGTTTATATTGGCGGTCCTTCGTTTGGCGCCCGCGCCGCAGCCGACAACAGCGTGCAAGAAATTGCCCGCCTGGCAAAGTTTGCCCACCGCTTCAATAGCCGCATCTTCGTCACGCTCAACACAATTCTGCGCGATGACGAACTAGAACTAGCGCGTAAACTCGCCTGGCAACTCTACGATGCCGGTGTCGATGCGCTGATCATTCAGGACATGGGGCTGCTGGAAATCGATCTGCCCCCCATCCAGCTGCATGCCAGTACACAAACCGATATTCGGACTCCGGAAAAAGCCCGCTTCATGCAGGATTGTGGCCTTTCGCAAATCGTGCTGGCGCGCGAACTCACGCTGCCACAGATTGCGGCGATTGATGCCGCATTGGGTCCGCGTGATGCGCCTGACCGTGCCGTGCTTGAGTTCTTCATTCACGGCGCACTCTGTGTAGCTTACAGCGGCCTGTGCTATATCAGCCACGCCCACACCGGGCGCAGTGCCAACCGGGGTGACTGCTCACAGGCTTGCCGCCTCCCCTACGAGGTCAAAGACGCTCAAGGTCGGATCATTGCGCACGATAAGCACGTGTTGTCGATGAAAGATAATAACCAGAGTGATAACCTGCGCGCACTGATTGATGCGGGTATCCGCAGCTTCAAAATCGAAGGCCGTTACAAAGACATGGCCTACGTCAAAAACATCACCGCACACTACCGCCTGCTGCTTGATGAGATTCTGGAAGAGCGTCCGGAACTGGCACGCAGCTCCAGCGGGCGCAGTACGTTCAGCTTTACACCGGACCCCAACCAGAACTTCAACCGCGAGTTTACTGACTACTTCGTCCAGGGCCGCAAGGAAGACATTGGTGCCTTTGATACCCCCAAGAATCCGGGGCAAGCGATTGGCTGGGTGCATCAGGTACGTCCGGATCATCTGACGATCACCACGGAAGAACCGGACACCCGGCTAAACAACGGCGACGGTCTCTGTTACTACGACCTGCAGAAGACGCTGATTGGCCTGCAGATCAATCGGGCCGAAGCCACGGAAGAACCCGGACTCTGGAAGCTGTGGCCCAAAGACCCCATGTCCGGCTTCAAGGATCTGCGCCCCGGTGTACAGGTCAATCGCAACCGCGACATGCAATGGACACGACTGCTGGAGAAGAAATCTGCCGAACGCCTGATCGGCCTGTACATCGCCCTGAGCGATGACGGAAACGCGTTAAAACTGGAACTCACTGACGAAGACGGCCACAGCGGCAGCGCCACCTTGAGCGGCCCACTGCAGACCGCCAACGATCCGGTGCAAACTGAAACCAAACTACGCGATGGCCTGCAACGGCTGGGTGACACCATTTTCCAGCCACTGGCGGTTCACCTACAGCTGACACAGCCCTGGTTTGTTCCTGCATCACAGCTCAATGCCTTGCGCCGTGAGGCTGTTGAATCACTGATCAACGCCCGCACCGCGGCCTGGACACCGTTGCCACGTGCCACGCCGGTATCACCACCGGCCACCTACCCGGAAGACTCGCTCAGCTACCTGGCCAATGTCTTTAACGAGAAGGCACATAACTTCTATGCCAAACACGGCGTTAAGATCATCGATGCCGCCTATGAGTCACACGAAGAAGAAGGTGAAGTCAGCCTGATGATCACCAAGCATTGCGTGCGCTTCTCTCTGAACCTCTGCCCGAAACAGGCTAAAGGGGTAACCGGCGTACAAGGCACCGTGCGTGCCGAACCGCTGCAACTCATCAACGGCAAAGAAAAGCTGACACTACGCTTTGATTGCAGACCCTGCGAGATGCACGTGATGGGCAAGATCAAGCAAAGTGTGTTGAACGCTGCCGCCGAGAGCCCGCTACGCTTCTACAAAAC
>CAYLWV010000021.1:0-20327 GCA_964387485.1 uncultured Dechloromonas sp.
AGACCGCCACGACACCGACTGCGATTTTTCCGGAGAAAAACACCCTGAATTCGGTCTCGTGTGTGGATTAGCCCCAAACCGGACGGCTTGAGGCAGAAACGACCCAAAGGTCGGTTTTCATGAAGAAAACTTGCAGATTGTATCAGCAACCAATGCAGTGCAGCAAGCTTTCATACGCCTTATCTGGCCGACCGGCGGTGACTCGGTTATGCTTCAGGATTATCCGGCCTGACAACCCAACGTCCGGGCAAACCCCTATAAAAACTCCGATAAAGATCCAAATCATGAGCAGCATCACCCTGAAGACCCCGGAACAGATCAATGCCATGCGAGTCGCTTGCCGCCTGGCCTCCGAAGTGCTTGATTACATTACACCTTACGTCAAGCCAGGCGTTACCACCGGTGAACTGGACCGTCTCTGCCATGACTACATGGTCAACGTCCAGGGGACGATTCCCGCCCCGCTCAACTATCAGCCACCCGGCTACAGCCCCTACCCCAAATCGATCTGTACATCAGTCAACCACCAGATCTGCCATGGTATCCCGGGCGACAAGCAGCTGAAAAAAGGCGATGTCGTCAATCTGGATATTACCGTGATCAAAGATGGCTGGTACGGCGATACCAGCCGTATGTTCAGTGTGGGCGAAGTCTCAACGCTGGCCCAGCGCCTCAGCGATGTGACCTATGAATGCCTGTGGAAAGGCATTGATGTGGTCAAGCCCGGCGCCACGCTTGGTGATATCGGCCACGCCATCCAGACGCATGCCCAGAAACACGGCTTCTCGGTGGTTCGGGAGTTCTGCGGCCACGGCATCGGCCAGAACTTCCACGAAGATCCTCAGGTCCTGCATTACGGCAAACCGGGCACGGGCCTGAAACTGCAGGAAGGTATGATTTTCACCATCGAACCCATGATCAATGCCGGCAAAGCCGATATTCGCGAACTGGCCGACGGCTGGACCATCGTGACCAAAGACCACTCGCTGTCCGCCCAGTGGGAGCACACCATCGTGGTCACGGCCAGCGGCGTTGAAGTACTGACCATCTCGGCCGGTGCGCCGGCCCGCCCGACGTTCTGACAAAGACACCATGGCGAACGCACAGCCCGGCATGACCACCCTCGCAGAAATCCGGGAGACGCTCCGACAGGGTCAATCGGATCTGGCATCCGCCTACCTGTCCCGCCCTGACCATAAAACCTATCTGCAGGGCAGAAGTCAGCTGGTCGATTGTATGCTGACCCGACTTTGGGAAAACGCCGGCATGCCGGCCAGCACCAGCCTGATTGCCGTGGGTGGCTATGGTCGTGGCGAACTTTACCCGCACTCGGATGTTGATGTCCTCATTGCACTGGATACGCCACCCTCTCCCGCACTGGAAGAAACGCTGCAGCATCTGATCAGCCAGTTCTGGGATATCGGCCTGGCTGTCGGACACAGCGTCCGCACCATCAACGAATGTCTCGAAGCCGCTCAATCGGATGTCACCGTACAAACCGCCCTGTTCGAGTCCCGGTTAATCTGTGGCAACACCGCGCTCTACGATTCACTGCAAAGCGCAGTCACCCAAAACATGGCGCATGACGCGTTCATTGCCGCCAAGCTTGCCGAGCAGGAAGAACGCCACCTCCGCCACGCCTTTACCGCGTTCAGCCTGGAGCCCAATTGCAAGGAAAGCCCCGGCGGCTTACGCGATCTACACAGCCTGGCCTGGATTGCCCGTGCTGCCGGCTTCGGTCTGGATGGACGCATCTGGCAATCCCTGCAGCAGTATGCGCTGATGCAGGGTGACGAGCGCGTCGCCATCGAACGCGCCGCCGGATTTCTGGCCGATGTCCGTATCCAGCTGCATTTGCTCACGGGCCGTGCCGAAGATCGTCTGCTCTTTGATATCCAGGGGCAGATCGCCCAGCGTTTCGGCTTCAGCGATATCGCCGAACGTCGCGCCAGCGAACAGTTCATGCAGCGCTATTACCGGATTGCCAAACGTGTCACCCAGATCAACACCCTCGTCCTCAAATCAATCAGTGAAAGACTCGCACCGGCCAGCAAACAGAAAATCCGCCGCTTGAATGACCGCTTCCAGAAAGTAGGCCACAAGCTGGATATCGTGGACCCGCTGCTCTATCAAACTCAGCCAACGGCCATTCTGGAAACCTTCCTGCTCATGGAAAAACAGGGGGGCGTGCAGGAAATGACCGCGCGCACGCTGCGTGCGCTCTATGGCGCCCGCCGTCTGATCAACCGTGAATTCCGCCAGCAGAAGGAAAACAAACAACTATTCATCCAGATTCTGCGGCAGAAGAACGGCGTACTGCATGCCTTGCGTCTGATGAACCAGTTCGACATTCTGGGCCGCTACATCCCGGCTTTCGGCCAGATCGTGGGTCAGATGCAGCACGACCTCTTCCACGTCTTTACCGTGGATCAGCATATCCTGCAGGTGGTCCGTAATATCCGTCGTTTCGTGCGTGAAGACTTCGCGCACGAAAACCCGTTCTGCCACCGTTTGATGAATGAGTTCGAGCGACCGTGGCTACTGGTGCTGGCCGCCCTCTTTCACGACATTGCCAAAGGCCGTGGTGGCGACCACTCCGAGCTCGGCATGGCTGATGCCGAGTTATTCTGCAAATCCCACGGGCTACAGAAAAAAGATACCGAGCTGGTGGTCTGGCTGGTCAAGGAACATCTGACCATGTCCGCCGTTGCGCAGAAGGAAGACATTTCCGATCCGGCGACCGTTGCCGCCTTCTGCAAGCGCGTCGGCGACGCCCGCCACCTCACGGCACTCTACCTGCTGACCGTGGCGGATATTCGAGGGACCAGCCCGAAGGTATGGAACTCTTGGAAAGCCCGTCTGCTGGAAACGCTGTACCGGTGTTCGCTGAGCCGGCTGGAACAAGAAGAGGCTGAAGGCGACGGTGGCGAACAGCTAGGCGACGCCGTGGTCCAACGCAAACGCGAAGCACTCGCCCATCTGCGTTTTTTTGCGCTGGGCGAATCCGTCCAGACGCAATTCTGGAAGCAACTGGACGACGTCTACTTTCTCCGCCACACCGACGAAGAGATTGCCTGGCACACCCGCTGCCTGTACTACCGTACCCACGAAAACAAACCCGTGGTCCGCGCCCGTCCCAACCCGGAAGGTGAAGGCATCCAGGTGCTCGCCTATGCACCAGATCAGCCCGACCTTTTTCTGCATCTGTGCGGTTACTTCGCCTCCATCGGCTACTCGATCATGGACGCCAAGATTCACACCACCAAGCATGGATATGCGCTGGACAGTTTCAATCTGTTTGATGCCTCAAACCGGGGTATGGATCGGGAAACCTGCACCATCATCGAACATGATCTGCTAGAGGTCCTGCAGGGTAAAACCCGACCGGGCACACCGCCTATGGGTCGCATCTCGCGCCAGGTCCGCTCCTTCCCGATCACACCGGTTGTGCTGCTGGAACCGGATGAAAGCGGCCAGCAATATGTGTTGTCGATCCGTGCGGCAGACCGTACCGGTCTGCTCTATGCGATCGCCGAAACATTGACACGTCATGGGGCATCGCTACACACGGCCCGCATTTCAACCCTGGGCGAACGCGTTGAGGATACCTTCCTGATTTCCGGCCGCGGCCTGTCACAAAGCCGGGATCGACTGTTGCTCGAAAACGATCTGCTTGAACAGTTGAAGACCTGATTCAGGCCACAGGCATCAGACAGGAACCCTGCAACCCACCAGCGTTTCAATCAACAGCCGGACCTTGCACATCGCCTGCTCCATCACCTCGCCCAGCGCACTGAATTCGATGCCCTGGGCGCTTTCTCCGATACCGGCCGCGTAGTTCACCACCACGTTGAGTTGCGCGTAGGGCATATTCAGTTCACGCGCCAGAATGGCTTCCGGCATTGCCGTCATACCAACAACATCGGCACCGTCCCCCGCCAGACGTCGGATTTCGGCGGCTGTTTCCAGCCGCGGCCCCTGGGTGCAGGCATAAACGCCACCGTCATGAACCTGGAAACCGAGCAGATCGGCGACATCCAGCAGACGCGCGCGTATTTCAGGCGAGAACGGATGCGTAAAATCGGTATGCATCTCCACGTCCGGCAGCACACCATGGAAGGTCGGCACACGGCCCCAGGTGTAATCAATCACCTGATCCGGGATCACCAGATCACCGGGGCTCATGGAAGGATGAATGGAACCGACCGAACCAACGGCAATGATCCCTGTGACACCCAAAGCCTGCAACGCATAGATGTTGGCCCGGTAGTTAATATCGGCCGGCATGATGGTGTGACCATGACCATGACGCGCCAGAAACACCATCGGGTGGCCGCAGATATTGCCCAGCGTGAGCGGGCAGGAAGGCTCGCCAAAGGGCGTACGCACGAACTGACGGTGCGCATCTTCCAGAATCGACAACTGATTCAGCCCGCTACCGCCAATAATCGCCAGCAAAGGCGTTTGCGTGGTTGAAGCCGTGGAAGCATGGGTCGTCATGAGGTTCTCTCGAAAAATGAGTAACAAGCCTTCATCCGGCTGCTAAGCTGTCCGCCGCAAGGTGGCTTCACCCAGTACTGGCCCAATCCCGGCGGGCATGGCGTGAGATGAGGTCGATAGGGGCAGTGTCAGTTTACGGAATTGCACATCGCAGACATCCAGCTTAAAGGGTGCTTCAGCAATCACGGCATTACGGATCACCGTGGCCATCGTCTCGCGGCCGGCATCCTTCATCTGCCAGGGAAAGGCCGTCCGATCCGCCAGATGAACTGTGGCAATCGAGGGCACCTGAGCAGCCAGCGCCACGGCCGCCCGCTGAAATGCCAACCGGTATTGCATCACCGCCTGTTCGGGTACGGCGCGAGGCAAAGCTTCGGCCGGTGCACCGGCCATCCAGAGCACCATCGCCTCAGGCGCAAAGTCGATCAGGTCCGCAACCAGCATTTCGTGGACCTGGCCGACATCTGCCAGGCCGAAGACGGCGTCGGGAACATGCTCACGTGCGGCCTCCAGACAATCCATCCGGTTATCCAGGGCAAACACCGATTTCCCGTGGCGATGCAGTGCCGCCGTAGACAGACCAAAGCCACAGCCAATCTCCAGAACGCGTCCGGCAGAGACGCGTGTACAGAGCCAATCATAAGCGCCCTGACGTTCGAGGTCTGTCGATTCCGACGTCCAGCGGCTGAGCGTCTCGGACAGCGGTTCATTCAAGGCCGCCAGGGCCATGTCCGAAGCCTGTTTCATTCGGCCGTATCCGTTGCGACAAAAATCCCATTGGCGTTACGCCACAGACCCGCCACATCCAGACCGAAGCCATAGACATACCGATCCGGCGTCATCAGCGCCGGGTAATCCGGTATGCAAGGTTGCGGCACGGGCTTTTCCTTATGCGTCAGGACCGCGATTTCCACACGAGCCGCCCCCGCTGCCAGCAACCACATCCGGATCTCGTTGAGCGTTACGCCCTCGTCCAGGATGTCATCAAGGAGCAGGATCTCACGACCACGCACGTCGTATCGCGGGCGAACAATCCAGTCCAGCACGCCCCCCGTTCTTGCATCGCCATAACGGCTGGCATGAACATAATCCAGATCCAGCGCAAAGTTGAGGCGCGGTAACAGTTGCCCGGCATAGACCAGGGCACCCGTCATCACACAAAGCACCAGTGGCCGTATCTGTGCATAACGTATATTGAGCTGGGACGCCTGCGCATCCATCAGCGAATCAATCGCCGCGCGATCAAACAGACACTCGGCGGTAGACGGATCGTGGTGCACTGAAAATCCTAGAGGAATGCCATCGGGTTCAGAGGGATTCAAGATACTGGGCGAACTCGGCACCCACCTCCGGGTGACGTTGACCCAGCGCCACCGTCGCCTTCAGATAGCCCAGCTTGGAACCACAGTCATAACGCACACCATCGTAGCGATAGGCCAGCACCTGTTCTTCAGCCAGCAGGCTGGCAATACCGTCTGTTAGCTGAATCTCGCCACCGGCGCCCGGTTTGATGTTTTCCAGGTGATGGAAAATACGGCCTGACAGAATATAACGACCGACCACGGCCAGTGTCGACGGTGCCGAAGCCGGATCCGGTTTTTCGACAATCGCATTGACCTGTTCCAGTCGTTCCGACACCGTGCGGGCATCAACGATACCGTAGCTCTTGGTATCGGCACGCGGCACATCCTGTACTCCCAGGACCGAGCAACGGTAGTAGTCATAACAATCCACCATCTGCTTCATCACCGGTGTTTCACCATCCAGCAAATCGTCGGCCAGCAGCACAGCAAAGGGTTCGTCACCAATCACCGGTTTGGCGCACAAGACGGCATGACCCAGACCCAGCGGTTCCGACTGACGGATATAGATGCAGTTCACATGTTTGGGCAGAATGTTTTGTACCAGTTCCAGCAAGGCCAGCTTGTTCTTCTGCGCCAGCTCGCTTTCCAGCTCATAGGCTTTATCGAAGTGGTCTTCGATCGCACGTTTGCTACGACCCGTGACAAACACCATTTCGGTAATGCCGGCGGCAACAGCCTCTTCCACCGCATACTGAATCAGCGGCTTATCGACGACGGTGAGCATTTCCTTCGGGCTGGCCTTGGTCGCCGGTAGAAAACGGGTACCCAGACCCGCCACAGGAAAGACTGCCTTGCGCACTTTTTTCATCAATGGCTCCGTATGCATCGTTGGTGTTATTTCAGGATTGTAATCGTTTCAGGAGGCCGGCTTCATCCAGGACCTCGACATTCAGGCTGAGCGCTTTCTCGAGCTTCGATCCGGCCGCCTCACCGGCCACCACAAAATGGGTTTTGGCGGAGACCGAGCCGGACACTTTACCGCCAGCGGCTTCGACCAGGGCTTTGGCTTCATCGCGGCTCAGATTAGGCAAGGTACCGGTAAGCACCACCGTTTTGCCCAACAGGGGGCGCGGCACATCACTGGCTTGCCCGACAACCTCTGGCCAATGCACGCCCGCTGCTTGCAGCTGCTGTACCACGGCCACATGCTGCGGTTGATCAAAAAAGTGGCGCAGACTGGCCGCCACAATCGGGCCGACATCGCTAACTTCGAGCAGGGCCTCCTCCGGCGCCGCCATCAATCGTTCTATGGACCCAAAATGTCGCGCCAGATCCTTCGCCGTCGCTTCGCCGACATGACGAATTCCCAGGGCGTACAAGAAGCGCGGCAGTGTGGTCGTCTTGCTGTGTTCGATCGCCGCCAGCAGATTCAGCGCACTCTTTTCGCCCATGCGATCCAGCGCGCAAAGGGCGGCGAGATTCAGCCGTTCGGGATCATAGAGATTAGCCATTGAGCCAATCACACCGGCATCGACCAGCTGATCAACAAGCTTATCCCCCAGCCCTTCGATATCCATGGCACGGCGGCCCGCAAAGTGCAGCAGCGCCTGCTTGCGTTGCGCCGGACAGGTCAGGCCGCCGGTGCAACGCCAATCGGCCTCTCCGGCTTCACGCTCGATAGGACTAGCGCATACCGGGCACCGCCCCTGTAAAAGCGCGTACAAATCAAATGGCGGCCCGACTTCTGCCGGGCGCTGTTCAAGGACCACACCAACGACCTCGGGAATCACATCCCCTGCCCGCCGCACGATGACCGTATCACCAATGCGCACATCCTTGCGACGTGTCTCGTCTTCATTGTGCAACGTCGCATTACTCACGGTCGTGCCACCGACAAACACGGGTGCCAGTTTGGCCACCGGTGTCAGCTTACCGGTACGACCGACCTGCACATCAATATCCAGCAATTGCGTCAGCTGTTCCTGCGCCGGATATTTATGAGCAACGGCCCAGCGGGGTTCGCGCGTGACAAAACCCAGTTGCTGTTGCAAGCGACGATCATTGACTTTGTAGACGACTCCATCAATATCAAACGGCAGTGCATCACGCAACGTGGCAATTTTTTGATGGAAGTCCGTCAGACCATCTGCACCCTGCACCACCGCACGATGTGTGCAGACAGGCAACCCCAGACCCGACAACGCATCGAGCAACTCGCTGTGCGTGGCGGGTATCACCCAACCCGCGACATCACCCAGGCCATAGGCATAAAAGCTCAGGGGACGTTTGGCAGCAATCGCGGAATCCAGCTGGCGTACCGCACCCGCTGCAGCGTTGCGTGGATTAACGAAGGTTTTTTCGTTTTTAGCACCAGCGGCAATCAGGGCGCGTTGACGCTCATTGAGCGCTGCAAAATCATCGCGGCGCATATACACTTCACCGCGTACTTCCAACACCTCGGCATCACATTCCGGCAAGCGCAGAGGGATCTGCGGAATGGTCCGGATGTTTTGCGTGACATCTTCGCCCGTTTCACCATCTCCACGAGTCGCGGCCTGTACCAGCAGTCCCCGCTCGTAACGCAGGCTGATGGCCAGACCGTCAAACTTCAGTTCTGTCGCATAGTCAACGGGAGGCGCATCCTCAGACAATCCCAGTTCACGGCGTACCCGAGCATCAAAGGCCTGAGCACCTCCTGCCGTTGTATCAGTTTCGGTGCGGATACTGAGCATAGGCACGGTGTGACGTACCGGTGCAAATGCCGTCAACGCCGGTGCGCCCACCCGTTGCGTCGGCGAATCCGGCGTAATCAGGCTCGGGTCTGCGGCTTCGAGCGCCTCAAGCTCCTGATAGAGTCGGTCGTATTCGGCATCCGGCACTTCCGGCGCATCACAGACATAGTAGGCATGCGCATAGCGATTGAGCAGTGTCCGCAAGATTTCGCAGCGAGAGCCTGCTGGCGGCGCCGTGTCACCAAAATCAAAAGCGTCCTGCACGATGGCGTATCAGGAGAACAGACGTCGGGCCAGAGCCGATCCGGGTTCAATCCCCTGTGCCTGCAGCACCGCATTCAGGCGAACCACCTGATTGGTCAGTAGCGCCAGCCCCTCGTCGTTCAACGGCCGACCGCTATCGTCCACGATCTCGGCATTCAGATGACTCGCCAGATGTCTGGCCATGTCACACATCTCGGTCACCACGGCATCCGGACGCAGGACATGCGGGAAATCCATAATGAACGATACCAGGCCGCTATTCGTATCTGCCTGAACCTGGAAGCTCACCGAATCATCTGCCCCGGTACGTGCATAGGCCGGATAAGCACCGACCAGACCCAAGCCTTCGGCATCGCCAGACAATTTGGCAAAAGCGAGCGGCGCTTCTTCACGCGGCTTCAGATTCATGCTGATCAGGGTATCCACCCGAACGCAGAACGCATCCAGATTCACGGCACGATCAACCAGCTTGGCCTCCGATTCCACCGATAGCCCGGCCGATAGCATCTGTGCCAGGCTTTCCAGCGAACGCATCCAGCCATGAATGGCTTCTGGTGCCACCGGCCCACGGCGCGAAGCCAGTTGCAGGCGACAACGCAGGTTACTGACCAGCGCCTCTGCCGGGAGCATTTCTGCACGATGCCACGCATCCGCAGTATAGAACTCGACACGTTCAAAGCGCTCCAGGCCCATCTGGTTCAGCGTGTCACGGATCGAGCCGGCACTACGCGGCTCGTAAAAACGCAGTGTGGCAATCGCATCCACCCAGGTTTCGGCTTCAGTCAACGCAGCCACGGGCTCAGGCATGGCCAGCGCCGGTTCCACCGAGGCTGCTGCCGTCAAATCGGCGCTTGCTGTACCCGCTTCACCCTGGTCCCACATGGGCTCCTGACGCTCTCCGGACGGCTCGACCGGCGTTTCCTGTGCAGCGACTTCCTCCGGCGCCGGTGCGTGAAGCTGACGATGCTTGCGCTCCTGCCAACGGTTATACATCAGCACCAGAACAATCGCGCCCAGCCCCAGACCCAACAGACTCAGTTGTAATTCGTTCATGATCAACCCACCGTTGTTTCGCGCATTTGCAGCGCTTCTTCCATATCCACTTCGACGATCCGCGACACACCGAATTCCTGCATCGTCACACCGACCAACTGGTTGCCCATTTCCATGGCAATCTTGTTGTGACTGATGAACAGGAACTGCGTCTTGTCCGACATGCGTTTCACCATCTCGCAGAAACGCACGGTATTGGCATCATCCAGCGGCGCATCCACTTCATCGAGCAGACAGAACGGCGCCGGATTCAGCTGGAACAGTGAGAACACCAGCGCAATCGCCGTCAGCGTTTTTTCGCCACCGGAAAGCAGATGAATCGTCGAGTTCTTCTTACCCGGCGGCTGCGCCATCACCTGCACCCCGGCATCCAGAATTTCATCACCGGTCATGATAAGACGCGCCTCGCCCCCACCGAACAAACTCGGGAACAAGGTGCCAAAATGTTGATTGACCGCATCGAAGGTGGACTGCAACAAACTGCGGGTCTCACGGTCGATGCGACGGATGGCGTTTTCCAGGGTTTCCATGGCGCGCAGCAGATCATCAGACTGGGCATCCAGATACGTCTTGCGTTCCTGTGCCGAGTTCAGCTCCACCAGCGCCGCCAGGTTCACCGGGCCCATGGCCTCAATCTCACGCTGAATCCGGGTAATCGACGACTGCAACGGACCGGGCTTCACATCACCGACATTGGCCAGCAGGTGCTCGATCTGCTCCGGCGAACAGCCGGCTTCGGTGAGCAATCCCTCATACTGTGCCGCGGCCAGCTCGGCGGCCTGATGTTTCAGCTGATGGTCGTTAATCCGGGCACGCACCGGCTCCAGCTGCTGCTCCATACGCAGTCGGCCTTCTTCCAGCGTGCGCAATTCGCCAGCCTTGCTTTCGGCCGTGTCACGAATTTCTGCCAACACCTGTTCTTTTTCCGCCCGCAGCATGAGCGCGCTTTCCAGCTTTTCACGCAGCTCATCCCCATCGGCACCCGCCAGCTCGGCCTTCGATTGCGCTAGGCTGTCATCAATGCGGCGGCACTCGTCCACCGACAAACGGGCCTGATTTCTCAGATCATCCAGACGCGTCTGACACTCTCGGCAGGAGAACTCGGCTTCCTGAACGTCCCGCTCCACTTTAACCATGGCATCACGGGCATCACGCAGTGCACGGCTTGCCGCTTCCCGCACCGACAGTCGCTCGGTCAGCGAACTCTGTGCGACCGCCACGGCGGATTCCAGATTTTGCAGCAGCGCATGCTGCTCTTCCAGACGCGCCTGTTCGGTCTGCTGCTCGGTCAGATGTTCATCACGGCCAGCATCCAACGCACGTACCCGCTCTTCGTAATGGCGCACGGCCTGGGCCAATTTTTCGTAATCCAGTGCGTAACGGTTCTGCTCGGCCTGGGCTGATTGCGCCTGTTGACGCAGGGCCTCCAGGGCCATTCTGGCCGAACGCAAACCCTCACGTGCCGCTTCCACGGCTTGATTGGCGTCTTCCAACGGGCCCGTCAGTGCGTCTACCCGGGCCTGCGTGGTTTCCAGCTCCTGCTGGCGCTCCAGCAAACCATGGTCGGCCGCATCCGGTGCAAAGAAGGTCACGCTATAGCGATCCAGCAGCACACCGGCTGCCGTAACAATCAGCTCGTTGGCAGCCAATTGGCCCTGTTGCGCACGCGCCGATGCCAGATCCTGAACCACACGGACACCGGCTAACCAGCGGCTCAGAGCCGGCTTCAGCGAGGCATCCAGACATTCCACCTGTGCCATGAGCGAATCCGGACCCTGTGAATTTTCTTGCACGGCGCTTTCCTGCCCCACACTGTCCGGCAGCAGCAGCGTCAAACGCAATGCCGGTGGCTCGGCAAACCAGCGGTCCAGATCCGGCAGATCCTGTTGTCCACAGGCCACGGCCTTCAGCCGCTCGCGCAGCACTGCTTCAACGGCCACTTCCCATCCATTGGTCACGCGAATCTTCTGCCACAAGGCCGGCCGATCCTGCAGACCCGCCTTGCGTAACCACTCCGGCAGCGAACCCGTGGCCTGCACACGCTCCTGTAGCTGTTTCAGCGCCTGATGACGTGCCTGGGTCTGGGTAAATTCCTGTTGCAATGAGCGCTGCTGATCGTTGGCATCCTGCAGCGTCTGCTCGGCCTGTGCTAGGCCTTCTTCAGCCATGGCCTGCTGTTCCTGCAATTCAGCGACCGCCATTGCCGCCGATTCGCGCTGCTCCGCCAGCACCTGCATCTGCTCGGCATCCGGCGGCGTCAGGGCCGCGGCATCACGAGCCAGTCGTTCGATCTGCTGATTAACCCGTGCCAGATTTCGCTCGGCGTTCGAGCGATTGGCCTGCGCCACCTGCAAACGCTGCTCCAGCCCAGAGAGCTCGCCACGGAACTGGCTGGCCTGGGTCTGCGCTTCGCGCTCGGCCTCTTCAAAAGCCGGCAGGCCTTCCTGAGCATGCGCCAGCATTTCCTGCGTTTGTGCCAGACGCATGGCCGCATGTTCCTGCAGCTCGCTCCAGCGCACCAGATCTTCTTCTGCCTGCACCTGGCGTTGCTGCCAGCTTTCACGATCCGCCGTCAGTTGCAGCAAACGAGCTTCAAGATTTCGGCGGGTTTCCTGTCGGTGACGGATATCCGCTTCAATCGTCGCGACTTCGGCATTGATACTGAAGAAGGCACTCTGCGCCGTCTGCACCGCATCATTGGCGGTGTAATAGGCTTCACGCAGGGTTTCCAGTTCAGCTTCAATATTGCGCTGACGGGCAACTGTTTCTTCCAGTTCGGTCTGTGCCGACGACAGGCCGGCCGCCTGTAACTCCGCATCACTGCGACCTTCCTGCAGCTTCACGGACCACAGCTTCTGCTGGGTACCGATCAGTTCGGCCTGCAGATTCTGGTATCGCTCGGCCACTTCTGCCTGGCTTTCCAGGCGACCGATCTGCGCCCCCAGCTCCTGGCGGATATCTTCCAGACGGGCCAGGTTCTCACGCGTATCCGACAGACGGCCTTCGGTTTCCTTGCGCCGTTCCTTATAGCGGGTAACACCGGCGGCCTCTTCCAGAAACACGCGCAGCTCTTCCGGCTTGGCTTCGATAATGCGCGACACCGTGCCCTGCCCGATAATCGCGTAGGCCCGTGGTCCCAGGCCGGTGCCCATGAACAGGTCCGTCACATCCTTACGACGCACCTTGAGGTTATTAATAAAGTAATCCGACTGACCATTACGCGTCAGCACGCGCTTGACCGACAGTTCGGCATACTGCGACCACTGGCCCACGGCCCGGCCCAGCGTATTGTCGAAAACCATCTCCACGCTAGCGCGCGACACCGGCTTACGGGTGGTTGTCCCGTTGAAAATCACATCCTGCATGGATTCGCCGCGTAATTCTGTGGCCCGTGATTCCCCAAGCACCCAGCGCACGGCATCAATAATGTTCGATTTGCCGCAACCGTTCGGGCCCACCACGCCAATCAGCTGACCAGGCAGTTCCACCTGGGTCGGGTCTACGAAGGATTTAAAACCGGCAAGTTTGAGCTTGGTCAGACGCATATTCTGTAATGCACCCGTTGAGAGGCACAGGGATTAGGGCAACAAAAGGAACAACAAAGGCCAATAAAGGCGTTCTGCCATCAAGAAGGCTGAACTGCCGAAAAAGGCTGCTTATAATATCAGTTGCAAAGCCCCAAACACATCAGAGAACCTCCAATGAGCACCCAACCCAGCAAGTCCCTGGAAACCTTTCCGAACCCGACGCCTCAGCGCGATTTCACGATTCACATGGAAGTCCCTGAATTTACATGTCTTTGTCCTAAAACCGGGCAGCCAGATTTTGCCACCCTGGTACTGGATTACATTCCGGACCAGCTGTGTGTCGAGCTGAAAAGCCTCAAACTGTACATGTGGAGCTTCCGGGATGAAGGCGCTTTCCACGAAGCCGTCACCAACCGCATCCTCGACGATCTGGTCACCGCAACCGAGCCGCGTTTCATGCGCCTGACCGCTAAGTTTTACGTGCGGGGCGGTGTTTTTACCACGGTCATTGCCGAGCATCGTAAGCCGGGCTGGCAGCAGCTGCCCCCCGTTCACCTGATCGATGTACCCGGCCAGGCCAGTACCCGCGGCTGAATTTGCTGCTAACCTGTTTAGCCCTACTGAATCACGCACCGCCATTATTACCTCAATTGGCTCAAGGAGACCGCCATGCGCACACCAACGATTAAAGTATTAGGGTTTGCCCTGGCACTCCTGGGCAGCGGCGCCCTACAGGCAGCCAACATGGCCTTCATGGCCGATCAGGCCATGTCACGCTTTACCGAACAGGATGCCCAGTTCTTTAACGAGGCAGCTGGTGATGTACTGAAAGGCCAGACCGGTGTTGAAATCAAGTGGTCCAATCCCGCCACCGGCGCCTTTGGCACCCTGATCGCCTACCCGGACCCGGAAAAGAACCCGGATTGCCGTGTGATTCATATGGTCAACGTCGCTGAAAACGTTAAAAGCGCCGGTTACTACCGCTTCTGTAAGCAGGCAAATGGTTCGTGGCCGCCCGTCATGCCACCGCGTAAAAAGTAACGCCGCCGAATCTTCAGGAAACCGCCACCCGACGCTGCTGCACCCAACGTAACAGTCCAACTAAGCCGAAGGCGGCTAGCAGGGTGGCGCACAACGCCCCACACCAGAAACCGGCAGCGCCCATGGGTGCCACGCTCAGCATCGGTAGCCCATCAAAGGCCAGAACATAGCCACCAAACAGGCCAATCACCCAGAATGCGGCCAGGTGGATTCCCAACGGTAGGAACGTGACGTGATAGCCCCGTAAGGCAAACGCGGCCACCGTTTGGGCGGCATCAAACAGCTGGTACCCGGACACATAGGCAATCAGACTCACCGCCACCGCCTGCACCGCAGGGTCAGGGCTGCCCAACCAGGCCAGCGGCTCCCGGAACTGCCAGAGCAATAAGGCCAACGTCGCCGACCCGACACAGGCGATCCAGAAACCGGCCCTGGCCATATCCCGTGCCTCGCCCTCATGGCCTGCCCCGGCCGATTGACCGACCAACGCCGCCGTCGCCGTACCGACGGCCAGCGGAAACATGTACACCATGGCCGACAGATTGGCCACCACCCGGTGGCCGGCCAGCACCTCCGGCCCCAACCGCGCAATAAAAATGGCCATCAGCGTGAACGCGGTAATCTCCACAAAGTAGGACAGCCCCATCGGCACCCCCACGCGTAGCAGATGCCCCAGCGCCGCCCGGTCTGGCCCACCAAAGCGGGCAGCCTGCAACAAGGGTTGATACACCGACGACTTGAACAGCACCCAGATACCGGCCCCACAAATCAGCCAGGCCAGCAACGCCTGCGACAAAGCCGCACCCGCTACACCCAGCCCAAAGCCGAGGCTGACCGACCCTAGCAGGATTGAATCCACCAAAATGGGCGCCAGCAGGGCATGACCTGTCGTCTGCCCCAGGCTCAACCACATTAGCGGCCGTGTTTTACCCACGCCCCCGGCTATGGCGTGAAAAGCCCGGTACCCCAACGAGGCCGGCAGAGAAAAGGCCAGAATGGTCAGATACTCCCGCGTTAGCGCCTCGACATGCGCCGGCAGCTCGGCAAAAGCGATAAACCAGCCAGGGAAACACAGCACCAGATCACCGAGTACCGCCAGCAACAGCACCAGCCAGATGGCCTGATAGATCAGATGGCCTGCCCCTTGCACATCCTGCCGGCCGATATGTCGGGCGATGCCCGGTAGCAAGGCTTGCACCACCCCGGACAACGCCAAGGCCAGTGAAACGTAGATACTGGCACCCACCGCCAATGCCGCCAGATTATCGGTATTGGAGCGCCCTACGACCACCGTATCAATGGCCATCATGCCAATGGTCGCCAACTGGGCAATCAGCACCGGCCACGCCAGGCGGGCCAAACGCACATAAGGGAGGCGCTTCATCGGATGTCAGGCATTATCAATATATTGCACGGCATCGAACATCCGCACACTATCGGGGCGATACACCACCATCACGGTCAACAGCATGCCCGTCAGCCAGGCTTCAGAAAACCCGACCAGCATCCAGTAGAGCGCATAGTCTTCCAACAGCGGCCCCCAGGGCACGATCTGCGCCAGCCAGAGCACCAAGGTGAGTAGCCAGCCGGTGCATATCACCACAGCCGCCCCACCGAAAAATCCGCCCACAAAAATGAACACAAACACATTGGCTGGCAATCGACGCACCAGTGCAGCAATCAGGACACTCAATCCAACAGGCCACAATATCAACAGCGCGGCATTTAGCCCGAACGTGGCCCAGGCGGCATCGGAGGACGCCATTGCGGCTGCCAGAACAACCGTTAACGGCAACACGGCGAGCCGTGGACCGAACACCAGCGTGCACAGCATGCCCCCCAGCAAATGCAGGCTCAGCCCGTTCACCACCGTCGCCCGAATGTGCCATAGCACCAGCAAGGCCAGCATCGCGATCAGCAACGCCGGCCATTGTTCACAGACATCACGCCACAGGGTGCGCCAGGGGCATAGAAGTCGGACATAGCCGACAGCGGTGATCAGAAAACCGGTGATCAGCCAGGCAGGATCAATCTCACCAGAGTAAATCATCGGCGCGTAGCGCGAATACGCAGGCGGAAACCGGCCTCTTCCCAGATGGCAGTTTCGTCACGCAGCGCCGCCATGGTCATCGGGTTTTCATCTAGCCAGAGCGCCGGAATCTGCACCGTAAATCCGTTGACGGTTTCGGAGGCCTGAATCAGCGGCACGCCGCTTTCCAGTCGCGAGCGATGCAGAATCGTCCCCAGGCGTAGTGCCAGAATCTGGCGCCAGGCAATATCACTGCGTTCCAGACCATCGACCTTGTTCAGTTTGCCGCGGTGACACAGCACCAGCAGTGCCAGGCGGGCCTGATCCATTTTGGAAAAGCCGGGCATATCGGCATAGCCGAGAATATAGGCACCGTGCTTGTGATAGCCACTATGGGCGATCGACAAACCGACTTCGTGCAGACTGGCAGCCCAGCGGACAAACTGCACATCGCGCTCAATCTCGTCGGCACTCCGCAGCTTCAGGCCCATCAGACCGGTAAAAATAGCCACCGCGGTCTCACCGACCCGTTCCGCCTGGCCAGACTCCACTTGATACCGACGCTGGAAATGGCGGACCGTGGCCGTGCGCATATCGTGGTGATGAAAGCGGCCGAGCAGATCGTACAGAACACCCAGGCGCAGCGCGCCATCGGCATAGTTCACCTGCTGGATGCCCAGCGTATCCATAATGGCCGACATAATGGCAATACCGCCTGGCAACACCGGAATACGGTCAGTCTTTACCCCTTGCAAGGGTAAGGCTTCGATAAACTTATGGCGCAACATCAGCGTGCAGAGCTTATCCAGACCGCTACGGGTAATCCCCGTGGTGCCGCGCGGATTCAGATCGTTCTGTTCCAGAATATCGGCAATCGCCCGGGCAGTGCCTGAAGAACCGATGGCTTCGCCCCAGCCAGTCTGCTGATAGGCGTGGGCAATCAACGATACTTCCTTGGCCGCCGCCATCTGCGCTTCACGCAAGCGCCGGCGGTCAATCATGCCATCCGGAAAATAGCGCAACGAATAGCTGACGCATCCCATGAACAACGATTCCAGCTTGAGCGGCTTCATCCCGGCGCCGATGATGAATTCCGTCGAACCGCCACCAATATCAAACACCAGACGCTGCTGGTCAGATGCCGGCAACGAATGGACGGCGCCAATATAGATCAGTCGCGCCTCTTCCCGGCCGGCAATAATTTCAATAGGAAAGCCCAGGGCCGCTTCAGCACGCAGCAGAAAGCTGCTGGCATTCTTGGCCACGCGCAACGCATTGGTTGCCACGGCGCGTACCGCATCCTGTGGCAGGCCCCGCAATCGCTCACCAAAGTGTGACAACGCAATCAGGCCACGCTCCTGAGACGCCTCATCCAGGCTTTTATCCGCCTGCAAACCCGAAGCCAGACGCACCGGATCCTTGAGCGAATCCAGCGTATAGATCTGATCTTCGACAACGCGCCCCACTTCAAGGCGGAAGCTGTTAGAGCCCAGATCGACGGCGGCAATGGATTCGTACTGCATGGCGTTCCCGGAAAAGCGCAAAAGTTATCTAATTTTACCCCACTGGCATGAGCGCCTCGTGGCTATTTTTGGCTTAATCAAAAACGCTCGGCGGCTTATTTTCATGCCCCATCATGCACTTTCACGAAATTTAATAACCCTGTCACAATAGATATGCTTACTTTGAATATTTTACTTTGACGCAGCAGAACAATCCATGAACTCAACGGCAACACACATCACGCATAACCACGCCCCGCACAGCCATTTTCTCAACCGCGAACTGGGGCTGATCGCCTTCAACCGTCGCGTCCTGGCACAAGCGCAGGATGAGCGTGTGCCGCTGCTGGAGCGACTGTTCTTTCTGTGTATCGTCTCTTCCAACCTGGACGAGTTCTTCGAGATCCGCATGGCCGGCCTCAAGGAGCAGATCAAAGGCCACAGCCAGACCCGCACCACCGATGGACGTCTGCCACAAGAAGCGTACAACGAAGTTTCTGCCGCCGTGCACCGCCTGGTGGCCGATCAGTACCGAGAGCTCAACGACACCCTGCTGCCGGCCGCGGCCAATGAAGGTATCCGTTTTCTGCGCCGTTCGCAGTGGACCGACGCGCAACGGGAATGGATCCGCGATTATTTCTTCCGCGAGGTCATGCCCGTTCTGACCCCGATCGGGCTGGATCCCTCGCACCCCTTCCCGCGCATTTACAACAAGAGTCTCAACTTTATTGTCGAGCTGGAAGGCCGCGATGCCTTTGGCCGCAGCTCCGGCATTGCCATTGTGCAGGCACCACGCGTTCTGCCACGCATCATCCGCTTGCCGCAGGCGCTGACGCCGGAATCTGATTACACCTTTATTTTCCTATCGTCGATTGTGCACGCTTTCGTCGGGGAACTATTCAGCGGCATGACGGTACAGGGCTGCTACCAGTTCCGCGTCACCCGCAACTCCGATCTGTTTGTGGATGAAGAAGAAGTCAAAAACCTGCGCGCCAAGATCCAGGGGGAACTGCCACAACGTAACTTCGGTGATGCCGTCCGCCTGGAAGTGGCGGACAACACCTCGCCGGCCATGACCGAGTTTCTCCTCACGCAGTTCGGTCTCGAAGAAAAAGATCTGTATCGCGTCGAAGGCCCGGTCAACCTGGTCCGCCTGATGCAAGTGCCGAGCTGGGTGGATCGCCCCGATCTCAAGTTCCCCACCTTTGTGCCCGGCGACGTCAAGCGCCTGGAAAAAGGCAAGAACATTTTCAACGTTATCCGCAAGGGTGATGTACTGCTCTACCACCCGTATCAGCGCTTTACACCGGTGATTCAACTGCTGGAATCCGCCGCCACCGACCCTCAGGTCGTCGCCATCAAAATGACGGTGTATCGCACGGGTACCGACTCCGTCCTGATGAACTCGCTGATCCGCGCAGCCCAGAACGGCAAGGAAGTCACGGTGGTCGTCGAACTGCTGGCGCGATTTGATGAAGAAACCAACGTCAGCTGGGCCACCAAGCTGGAAGAAGTCGGCGCCCACGTTGTTTACGGTGTGGTCGGTTACAAGACTCACGCCAAGGCGCTGCTCATCCTGCGCCGGGAAGAAGACGACAGCGGTACCCCCATGCTGCGCCACTATGTGCACCTGGGTACCGGCAACTATCACCCGCGAACCGCTCGCCTCTATACCGACTTCGGTCTGCTCACCTGCAACGAAGCCATCGGCATGGATGTCTCGGAAGTCTTCAAACAGCTCACCGGCCTCGGCCGTGCGCAGACCCTGCACTACCTCTGGCAGGCGCCCTTTACCCTCAGCGCCAATATGATGAAAGCCATCGAGGCCGAAAAACTCGCCGCTGAAGCTGGCCGCAAAGGCCGCATCGTCGCCAAGATGAACTCGTTGTTAGAGCCCGCCATCATTGAAGCTCTGTATGCCGCCAGCCAGGCCGGTGTGGAAATCGATCTGATCGTGCGTGGCGTCTGTGCCTTACGCCCCGGCGTGCCCGGGCTATCAGACAACATCAAGGTCCGCTCCGTGATTGGCCGCTTCCTCGAACACACCCGCGTCTTCTACTTCTATGCTGACGGCGAAGAAAAGGTCTACCTGTCGTCCGCCGACTGGATGGAACGCAACTTCTTCCGCCGTATCGAACTGGCCTTCCCCATTCTTGATCCGCGCCTCAAGAAGCGCGTCATCACCGAAGGCCTCAAACTCTATCTGGCCGACAACCAGGAATCCTGGGACATGGATAGCGATGGGGTCTATACTCGCCGAAAACCGGGCCGCAACAAACCACATTGCGCGCAACAAGATATGGCGAATTTGCTCGGGAAAATTCTGTAACCCAATGAGATTGAGCGTTACTTAAGCTGGCCACTGGCCAGCTTTT
>CAYLWV010000022.1:0-20094 GCA_964387485.1 uncultured Dechloromonas sp.
GAATTGGCCCTGGTTGAACGCAAAAAGGCCGCAGGCACCCTGCTGATCCCGGAATCCGGCCTGCTCACCCTGCGCCAAAATCTGGCGGCAATGGAACGCATACGCCAGCTTTGCCAATAAGCAGGATGTTACGCGTCGCCGGCGTTCAGCTCGGCAGCACCGCGCCTCATAACTTTGCCTTCTGCAGCCTTCTGGCGGCGGACTTCCTTGGGATCGGCAATCAACGGCCGATAGATCTCAACCCGATCCCGATCACGCAGCACGGCATCGGCTTTCGCCAGCTTGGCAAATACCCCCAGCTTGTTCACACCACCGGGATCAAGCTCGGGGTATTTCTGCAACAAACCGGAGGCTTCAATCGCCTGTATCACGGTCGCGCCATCGGGGAGATTTACCGAGACCAGCTCTTGGCGGTCTGCCAGTGCATAACAGACTTCAATTTTCATGCTTTGTACACCTGACCTGCCCTCTGGACGAAGGCTTCTATAAAGGTATTGGCGATCCGGCTGAATACCGGCCCGATCACTTTTTCGAAAAGCTTACTGGAAAATTCGTAGTTCAGCCGAAACTCGATCTTGCAGGCATGTTCGCCCAGGGGCCTGAAGTGCCATTGCCCATCAAAGCGCCGGAACGGTCCATCGACCAGTTTCATGCTCATCTGCGCCGGAAACACCTTCTCGTTTTCCGTCGTGAAGTGGGACTTCACGCTTAAAAAGTCGATATGCAACGTGGCGACGGTTTTGTGTTCATCCCGATATTTGAGCTCGGCTTTGGCACACCAGGGCAGAAACTGTGTATAGGCCTCGACATCATCCACCAGCGCATACATTTGCGCCGGGGTATGTTCGACAAGGACGGTTTTTTCAACAAGCGCCATAAGAGCAGAACTGGGTAGAACAGGTTAAACAGGTGAGCAAGCAAATGAACAGGCTTAAATGGCTCAAGGGTTGCTAGAATGCCACATTCTAGCGAAAAGCGCCGGTTGCGCCCTCCCCCTGACAGCATGAGCATTGTTTCCAATAAAAAAGCCTTCCACGAATACTTTATCGAAGAGCAGTTCGAGGCCGGCTTGTCGCTCCAGGGTTGGGAATGCAAAGCCATCCGTGCTGGCCGCATTCAGATCAAAGAAGCCTATGTGGTAGTGCTGGAAGGCGAGCTCTACCTGATCGGCATGCACATTACGCCGCTGATCTCGGCCTCGACCCATGTCAAACCAGATGCTACGCGGACACGCAAGCTCCTTCTGCATCGCAACCAGATCGACACGCTGATCGGCAAGGTGGAGCGCGCCGGTTACGCCCTGGTGCCGATTGACCTGCACTACAGCAAGGGCCGCATCAAAGCGACGATTGGCCTTGCCAAGGGCAAGAAACTGCACGACAAGCGCGATTCGGAAAAAGAAAAAGACTGGAAGCGTGAGCAGGGTCGCCTGCTCAAAACCCAGGTTCGCTAAACCACGGAGGCACCATGATCATCCCCGAGCATATTGTCCAGGCGAATGACTCGCTGATTTACGGGCTCGGGCTGGCCGCATCGGTTGTCTGCTCGGTAACAGGCGTTCTGGTGGCTCGTGACAAAGGTGTCGATCTTTTTGGCGCCTTGATGGCGGCCGTAGCCACATCGCTGGGCGGCGGCACGGTGCGCGATCTGCTGCTTGGTCGCAAGGTTTTCTGGATGGCGGATGAGACCTATCTCTGGGTCACCGTCATCACTGCCTTCATTACCTTCTTTGTAACACGGGTACGGCACTTACCCGAGAAACTGTTCTTGATTCCAGATGCCATTGGGCTGGCACTCTTCGCTATTGTGGGTACCCAGGTAGCGCTGGACTGGAATATGCCCTGGCTGACCGCCAGCGTCTTAGGTGTGGTGACGGCCGTCTTTGGCGGACTCCTGCGCGACACCATGATTAACGAAGTACCCCTGGTCTTCACCAGTGAGCTCTATGCCACCGCGGCCTGGATCGGCGCCATGACCCTGATCGGTCTGGATGCGCTGGGCGTCAATGTGAAACTTGCCGCATGGATTGCGCTGGCCGCCTGTATTACGGTTCGCATGATCGCCATTCGCTGGAAGATTACACTTCCCCGCTTTCATCATCAGCCATAAAAAAGGGCATCCTTGCGGATGCCCCTTGGTTAAATCATGGATTGACGCAGTTGATTTAACCCCGCTTGGCGATTTGCTGCCAGGTATCGACAACAGTATCCGGGTTCAGCGACAAGCTGGTGATTCCCTTTTCGGTCAGCCACTCGGCCAGATCCGGGTGATCCGACGGGCCCTGACCACAAATACCGATGTACTTGCCGACCTTGTTACAGGATTCGATGGCACGCTCCAGCAGCATCTTGACCGCCGGATCCCGCTCGTCGAACAGCGACGCCACCAGACCTGAGTCACGATCCAGACCCAGCGTAAGTTGCGTCAGATCGTTCGAGCCGATTGACATACCATCAAAGTACTCGAGGAACTGATCGGCCAGTAGCGCGTTAGACGGAATCTCGCACATCATGATGAGCTTGAGATCATGTTCGCCACGGCGCAGACCATGGCTGGCGAGCAGCTTCTCAACATCCGCCGCCTCACCCAGTGTCCGCACGAATGGCACCATCAGCTGCACATTGGTGTAGCCGAGGACTTCACGCACGGTACGCATGGCACGGCATTCCATCTCGAAGCAATCCTGGAACGATTGCGCGATGTAGCGCGAAGCGCCACGGAAGCCCAGCATCGGGTTTTCTTCTTCCGGCTCATACAGATCACCACCCAGCAGCTTGCGGTATTCGTTCGACTTGAAATCCGACAAACGCACGATCACCGGCTTTGGCCAGAAGGCTGCCGCAATTGTCGCCACACCTTCAACGAGCTTGTCCGTAAAGAAGCTGACCGGGTCGGCATAACCGCGAGCACGGCGTTCGATCTCTTCACGCTTACTGGCCGGCAGACGGTCGATTTCCAGAATCGCCTTCGGGTGCACACCGATGATGTTGTTGATGATGAATTCAACACGGGCCAGGCCCACACCTTCGTTGGGCAGCTGTGCGAAATCGAAGGCCAGTTCCGGGTTACCCACGTTCATCATGATCTTGACCGGTATCGGCGGCAGCTCACCCAGATCACGCGTCGTCACTTCATATTCCTGGGCACCACGATACACATGGCCGGTATCGCCTTCGGCACACGACACGGTCACGACGTCGCCTTCGGTCAGCGTCTCGGTCGCGTCGCCACAACCGACGATGGCAGGAATACCCAGTTCACGCGCAATAATGGCCGCGTGACAGGTACGACCACCACGATTGGTCACGATCGCAGCGGCGCGCTTCATCACCGGCTCCCAGTTTGGATCCGTCATGTCAGCAACCAGCACATCGCCGGGTTTGACACTGTTCATCTCGGCCGGGTCATTCACCACGCGCACCGGACCGACGCCGATCTTCTGACCAATGGCACGACCCGAAGCCAGTACCTTGCCATAGGACTTGAGCGCGAACTTCTCGACCTTGTCTTTCGACTCCTGCGACTTCACGGTTTCCGGACGTGCCTGCAGGATGTACAGACGGCCGTCGGTACCATCACGGCCCCACTCGATGTCCATCGGACGCTGATAATGCTTTTCGATGATATCGGCAAAACGGGCCAATTCCAGCACCTCTTCATCGCGAATCGAGAACTGGTTGCGTTCGGCTTCGGCCACATCGACGGTATGGGTCGATTTTCCGGCAATTTTGTCGGTCGAGAAGATCATCTTGATCAACTTGGAACCGAGGTTACGGCGGATGACCGCCGGGCGTCCCTCGCGCAGCATCGGCTTGTGCACGTAGAACTCATCCGGGTTTACGGCGCCCTGCACCACGGTCTCACCCAGGCCATACGACGAGGTGACAAAGATGGCATCGCGGAAACCGGATTCGGTATCCAGCGTAAACATCACACCGGCTGCACCTTTATCCGAACGAACCATGCGCTGAATACCCGCAGACAAGGCCACATCGGCATGTGCAAAGCCCTTGTGAACGCGATAGGCGATGGCGCGGTCGTTATAGAGCGACGCGAAGACTTCCTTGATCGCGTGCAGGATATTTTCCAAGCCACTGATGTTGAGGAAGGTTTCCTGCTGACCAGCAAATGACGCATCCGGCAGGTCTTCTGCCGTGGCCGACGAGCGCACGGCGAACGACGCATCTGGGCCGCTTTCGGCGATCAGGGCCGCGTAGTGAACGGCGATTTCCTTTTCAAGCTGCTCGGGGAACGGTGTCTCAACCACCCACTGGCGGATTTCTGCACCCGTCTTCAACAAAGTATCGACATCATCCACATCCAGGCCCGACAGGCGTGCATTGATCTTCTCGGCCAGACCATTATGAGCGAGGAATGCACGGTAGGCTTCGGCCGTGGTGGCAAAACCACCCGGCACGCGCACACCAGCGGTGGAGAGCTGGCTGATCATTTCGCCCAGTGACGCATTCTTGCCGCCGACTTCCTCGACGTCCGTCATGCGCAGTTCTTTGAAGTTGATAACAAAGGCGTTCATCAAAAAATCCCCTGTGAGTGAAAGTTGAAAATGCAGTAAAAAGAAAAGCGGTTAAAAACTGGTTGCCGCCTGGCGGCGCTCGGATGTTTCTCGTCGCGCCAGAGCGCGCTGTGCCTGACTCAGGGTTTCGCGGAAGAAACCGGCATGGGTGGCTGCTGCCTGTCTGGCTGCACCGGCGTTTTGTTGGCGAACCGCTGTCACAATCGCTGTCCACTGATCGATCAGCATGCGACTGGCCACAGGAACGCTCAGGAGTTCGCCCAGATTAAAAACGATGTCTTTGTGCAATAAGCCCTGCACCGTCGACATCATGTGCGCCGTAAAAACGTTATGGGCCGCTTCAGCCAGCGCCTGGTGAAAACGTCCGTCGGCACCAGCAACGGCTTCTGTATCGAGCGCCGTGATGGCACTGGCAGCCTCATTGAGCGCCGCTTCGAGCCGAACCAGATCCGCCGGTGTTGCACGCAATGCGGCCCACTCGGCGGCTTGCGCTTCCAGTATCGCCCGAAACTCTAGCAGATCGTCATGCAGTGCCGGATGAGAGGCCAGCATGCCGGCCCACGGATTGGCGACCGCATCATTCAATTGGTCGGCAACGTAGGTACCGCCCCCCTGCCGGCTATAAAGCAGTCCTCGGGAAACCAGTTTCTGCAGGGCCTCGCGCAAAGAGGGCCGGGATACACCCAGCTCCTGTGCGAGTTCACGCTCAGCCGGCAGACGATCACCTGCTTTCAACGCACCTTCAAGAATGCGTTGCTCCAGCTGATGCGCCACCGTGTCCGATAAACGAGTCGTGCCCATGTGATCAAGAACCAGTCTCTAAAACCCAGAATTGGTCTTACCAATTTCCGTGAAAGATTGAATGGTGCACAATTTATCACAGAGAAATTCTAAAACACCAGTATTTATGGTGAAATTTTTTCAAACGACCCACGCTTTTTGGTATGACCAATTTACCGTACACAAATACAGCGGTTTGGATACAATGCTTGAACTATGACAAAACGCACTGTTTTTTTCGTCTCCGACGGCACCGGCATTACTGCTGAATCACTGGGGCACAGCCTGCTGAGCCAGTTTGAAGGCGTGGAATGGATCCAGCATCGTCTGCCTTTCATCAATACCCGCGAGAAAGCACAGGAAGCGGTCCAACGGATCGAGGCAGTTTCCGAGCGGGACGGCTGCTGCCCTATTGTGTTCACCACCCTGGTCGACGACGAAATCTCCTCCATGCTGGAACAGGCACCCGCCCTCTGCCTGAACTTCTTCAAGACTTTTCTGGCGCCGATTGAAGCCGAAATCAACATCAAATCGACACACACCGTGGGGCGCACGCATGGCCGTACGGACAGTTCGGATTACAAAAACCGGATTGAAGCCATCAACTACACGCTGGCCCACGATGACGGCATTACGGATCGGGATCTAAGCACCGCTGATGTGATTCTGGTGGGTGTGTCACGCTGTGGCAAAACACCAACGTCGCTGTATCTGGCCATGCAGTTTGGCATCAAGGCCGCGAACTTTCCGCTGATTCCGGAAGACTTTGATCGTGGCACCCTACCCGGCACCCTGAAGGATCATAAAGCCAAGCTCTTCGGCCTAACGATTCAGCCGGAACGTCTGGCACAGATTCGCGAAGAGCGTCGTCCCAACAGCAAATACGCGTCACTGGCCAACTGTCGTCAAGAAGTGAGCGATGCCGAGAGGATGATGCGTCGCGAAGGCATTCACTGGCTGGACTCCTCCAGCAAGAGCATCGAAGAAATCTCGACCACCGTGATGCAGGAAATCCGCCTGGAAAATAAGGCGACAGCGTTCTAAGCTTGCCGCTGCCGCACCTGCTCAAAGAGGCAGACCGCCGCAGCCGCATTCACATTGAGTGATTCCACCCCACCCGGCATGGGAATCGTCACCCGTTGGGTAGCCTGCGCCGCCAGGGCAGGATCAACGCCCTGACCTTCATTGCCGAACAGCCATGCCGTCGGTTGCCGGAGGTCATGAGTGTAAAGCAGTGAACCGCCATCCAGCAGCGTTGCGGCAATGATGCCACGGTATCCTTCGAGAAAGTCCGTTAGATCCACATCGGCCCACACGGTGGATAACCATTGCGCTCCCTGGGCGGCCCTCAGGCAACGGGGTGACCAGGGGTCGGCACACCCCGGCGAAAGCACAATTTGCCGAATCCCGGCAGCGACAGCCGTGCGAATCAGACTACCGACATTACCCGGATCCTGGACGCGGTCCAGAACCAGGGTATCCACGCCAAGGTCTGCCGGCCGTTCAGAGCCCGGTTGTGCCGATACCACCAAAAGACCACTGGGCGAATCCGTCAGTGCGAGCTGATCGAACAGCGCATCCGGTACCACCACCACACGCGCCTTAGGACACTGCGCCAACAAGGCATGCACTTCCCTGTCGTTACTGACGTGATCCGCCAGAACAATAATGTCGGGTTGGCCGCCAGCTGCCAGCAGCATCTGCAGCAGATGCACCCCTTCTGCCAATACCTGCCCATGCTGCGTCCGGGCCCGTTTGCTTTCGGCCAGCTTTCGCAAGTGCTTGATCAGGCTGTTCTGGCGAGAGGCAATATGTTCCATTAGGCCACCCCGGGCAACGCGCATTGCGCAACCGGTCCAAAGCTGCGGCGATGCACTGGCGTCGGGCCGTGAGCCTGTAACGCCGCCAGATGGGCTGCCGTCGGGTACCCCATGTGCTGTTTAAAGCCGTACATCGGGTAACGCATATCCAGCGCCACCATCTGGGCATCACGCGTGGTTTTCGCCAGAATCGATGCCGCAGAAATCGCGGCTTCTTTGGCATCACCTTTGACAATCGCTTCTGCCGTACAGGCCAAACCCATCGGCACACGATTCCCGTCAATGAGTGCATGCGCCGGTAACACCGACAAGCCCTCGATGGCACGACGCATGGCGAGCATCGTGGCCTGCAGAATATTGATCTGATCAATTTCAGCGGCACTGGCTTCTGCTACGCACCAGGCAATGGCTTTCTCGCGAATCTCTTCGGCCAATCGCTCGCGCACCCTGGCACTCAGTTTTTTGGAATCTGCCAGACCCGTAATCGGCTGCGCCGGATCTAGAATGACTGCGGCCGCAACCACGGCACCTGCCAATGGCCCACGCCCGGCTTCATCAACGCCACAGATCCAGTGACTGGACACACTCATTGGACAGAACGATGCACAGGGTTGATGCAGTTCAGCACGGCATCGGCCGCACGCTCAGCCGAGTTCTGCCGGAGCTTCTGATGAATCGATGCAAAGGCACTTTCCATCTCAGCACGACGGTTCGGTTGTCGCCAGAGCTGAATTAGGGCATCCGATAACTTCTCTGCCGTCGCGTCCTCCTGCAATAGCTCGGGCACCACCAGGCGCCCCAGCAGAATATTCGGTAGACCAACCCACGTCAGGTAGCGCAACTTCTTATAGACCCAGGCTGAAAACGCCGACAATCGATACGTAATGATCATCGGACAACGCAGCAAGGCGGCCTCAAGCGTGGCCGTGCCGCTGCATACCAGCGCCAGATCACTGGCCGCCAGCGCCTCGCGGGCGTGACCGAACAGAATGCGCACACGCAACCCTGCAACCGCATGGGCTTTGAGCGCTGCTTCAAACAGCGCCCGTGTTTCTTTGGTAGTCAGCGGCACCACAAAGAGCGCCTCGGGCAGTTCACACGCAACCCGGTTGGCGGTTTCCACAAAGAGCTGCGCATGAAAGGCCAGCTCGGATTGTCGACTGCCCGGCATCAGGGTGATCAGCGGTGCCGCTTCGGGCAAGTTGAGCGATTGACGTACCTGCTGACGATTGATCTCCGGATCAATCTCATCCGCCAGCGGGTGTCCGACAAAGACCGGCGCCAGCCCTTGGCCCTGGTAGCACGCCGGTTCAAATGGGAACAGACAGAGCAACTGATTGACTGCCGCGACGATTTTTTTGGTACGTCCGCGGCGCCATGCCCAGACTGTTGGGCTGACATAATGCACCGTCGGAATCCCTGCCTTCTTGAGCTGACGCTCGACGGCCAGGTTGAAATCCGGTGCATCAATGCCGATCATGACATCCGGTTGCCAGGCTTTGAGCTTTGCCGTAATCCCCCGACGAATCGACAGAATTTCCGGCAGATGCGCAACCACTTCGGCCGCGCCACGTACAGCCAGCTTTTCCTGTTCGTACTCGCTACGCAAACCCGCAGCGATCATTTTCGGGCCACCGATGCCGTAGAACTCGGCATCGGCATAACGCGCTTTCAGTGCACCCATCAGACTGGCGCCCAGCACATCACCCGATGCTTCACCGGCCACCAGGGCAATACGCAACGGACGAGACATGCCAAGCGGTCAGATTAACGAATGATGCCGCGTTGCGACGACGCGAGAAACTCGTTGAGCACCGCCACTTCCGGGAAGCTTTTCTGCAACTCATCGAGCTTGACGCGGGCCTCTTCCAGACTCAGACCGGACTTGTAAACTGCCCGGTAAGCCTGCTTGATGGCATTAACCGCTTCCACCGAAAAACCGCGACGCTTCAGCCCTTCGGCATTGATACCGCGAGGAATCGTCGGATAGCCCTGCGCCATCACATAAGGCGGCACGTCCTGAACCAGCATGGACCCACCACCGATCATGGCGTGCGCACCAATGCGGACGAACTGGTGATAACCCGTATGGCCACCCAGAATCGCCCAATCACCAACTTCGCAGTGCCCCGCCAATTGTGCGTTGCTGGCCAGAATGGTCTGGTTGCCGATGCGACAGTCATGCGCAACATGGACATAGCCCATGACCCAGTTGTCCGAGCCGATCGAAGTGATGCCTTTATCCTGCGCCGTGCCGACATTGAAGCTAACGAATTCGCGGATGGTATTACGATCCCCGATTTCCAGGCGAGTCGGTTCACCGTTGTATTTCTTATCCTGGGGAACACCACCCAGAGCCGCGTAATGATGAATTTTGTTGTCGCGACCGATCTGAGTGTGGCCTTCAATCACGCAATGGGAACCAATGCTGGTGCCATCGCCGATCTTGACATGCTCCCCGATGATCGTGAACGCACCGACGCTCACACCGATGCCGAGTTCGGCTTTCGGATGAACAATGGCGCTCGGGTGAATATTAACCATACTACTCACCCATCTTACGGTGGGCACACATCAGATCAGCTTCGGCCACCACCAGTCCATCGACCTTGGCAACGGCCTTGTATTTGTAAATGCCACGTTTGTTCGCCACCATCTCGGCATAGAGGTCAAGGCGGTCACCTGGGCCAACCGGGCGCTTGAAGCGGGCATTATCAATACCGGCAAACAGATACAGATCATCGGCGGCCTGCAAGGTTTCTTCTTCCGAAGCCGAGGCGAACGTCAGAATCGCCGCGGCCTGCGCCATGGCTTCCATGATTAGCACACCCGGCATTACCGGATACTCAGGGAAGTGGCCCGTAAAACAGGGTTCATTCACCGTCACGTTCTTGATGGCATGAATCGACTTGCCGTAATCAATGTCTTCGACGCGATCAACCAGAAGAAAGGGGTAACGATGCGGGAGAATCTTACGAATTTGATGGATATTCAGCTGTGGCATGTGGATGACTCCCCAGTATGTTGTGCAGTCAAAGACTGGATTTGTGATTCGAGTTCCTGAACCTTGCGGGCCAGTGTATCAAGCTGACGTAGATTGGCCGCGATATGCAACCAGTCTGCATGTTGCAGGCTTGGGAAAACACCGGTGTACTGACCCGGTTTCCGGATATTCTTGATGACCGCCGTACCGCCCGAAATGGTCACATCATCCGTAATTTCGATGTGGCCCGAGAACATGGCTGCCCCGCCGATAATGCAGCGTTTACCGATGGTCGTACTGCCGGCAATACCGGCGCAGGCAGCAATGGCTGTGTGATCACCGATGCGGCAGTTGTGGCCGATCATGATCTGGTCATCGATCTTGACCCCATCACCGATGAGCGTGTCATCGAGTGCGCCACGATCAATACAGGTATTGGCGCCAACTTCAACATCATGCCCCATCACGACACGACCGATCTGCGGGATCTTGACCCAGGCATCACCATCTTTGGCATTACCAAAGCCATCGGCACCAATGACAACGCCGGCATGCAGGATCACCCGGTCACCAATCTGGCAATCGTGATAAATCACGACGTTGGGATAAATCACAGCATCATCACCAATGACGACATCATCACCAATCACAACCCCCGGGTGAATGACCGCGTTACGGCCGATTTTTGCCGATGGCGAAATCACGGCCGTGGGATGAATGGGCTGCTCGGGCACTCGCACCGGATTAAGCAACTGGCTGACTCGGGCGAAATAGAGATACGGATTTGCCGTCAGGATATGCGGTCGAGGAAAGTGACCAGCAGCTTCCATTGGCAGAATCAATGCGGTGGCTTGCGTTGTAGCCAGCAACGGCGCGTACTTACGCTGCGACAGAAAGCTGATTTGCCCTGCCTCGGCATCAGCCAGCGGGGCGATAGCATGCACGGTGACGGCCCCATCGCCGACCAGCTCACCACCGAGTGCCGACTGAATATCGGCCAAGGACAGACTCACGCGGCGTTGACTCATTGTGCCGGCAGCTTTCCATCATCAGCCAGCGCCTTGATGATCTTGTCGGTAATGTCAATACGGGGGCTGAAATAAACGGCATCCTGAACGATCAGATCGTACTTGTCCGTTTCGGCAATCTGCTTGAGGGCCTTGTTAGCACGCTCCAGCACCACGGCCATGGCTTCATTTCGTCGCACATCGAGGTCTTCACGGAACTCACGTTGTTTACGCTGGAACTCGCGCGAGGCATCCGCCAGCTCACGTTCACGATTGCGCCGCTCAGTATCCGACATGGTAGCGCCATTTTTCTCCAGCGTATCCTGCTGGGTCTTGATCTGTTTGCCAAGCTTCTGCAGTTCCAGCTCGCGTTTGGCAAATTCAGCGGTCAGTTTTTTATTGGCCTTGACGGCAATCGGCGCCTGATCAAACAGACGCTGCATATCGACAAAACCGATTTTAACTTCCGCGAAGGCGGGCGCCGAAAACACAACGGCGCCGGCCAGCAAAGCCCCCAGAACATGTTTCGAATAACGCATGGCTGTCATGATCTTCTCTTTAGAAAGCACTACCCATGGTGAACTGGAACGGCTGCTTCTGTGCCCCCGGACCGGCACCAATAGGATAACCCAGGCTGAACTTGAGCGGCCCCACCGGCGACACCCACGACATGCCAATACCGGCCGATGTGGCAATGGTGTTATTGGTGGGGCTACAGGTCATCCCCGGATAGCAACCCGGCGCCGCAGAGCCGACTGCGCCGACATAGCCCACATCGTAGAAGATATTCCAGCGCATGGTGTCGCCGAGCCCCGGGAAAGCCCCCTGGAATTCGAAGTTACCCGTCGCGATTTCGTTACCACCGATGTACGACGTTCCTCCACCCGCATTGGTGGCCTGCGGGCCAACGGTACCCGGCTTGTAACCACGAACGGAGCCGATACCACCGCCATAGAAGTTCTTATAGAACGGGTAGGCCTTGTCACCCATCCCCTGACCGTAGCCCAGGTTGAAGTTGGCCATGGCGATCAACGACTTCTTCGGCGTCAACGGCACAAAATGCTGCTGCTGATACGACAGCTTGTAGTAGGCAATGCTACCCGGCGGGCTGGCCAGCTCGACCCCAGTAGCAAACCGGTTACCCTTGGTCGGCATGATGTTGGAGTCGAAGGAGTTCAAGCGCCAGCCGACACTTGAAATCAACGAGGTATTGGTGGAACCGTACTTCTGGGTAAAGTTATAGATGTTATAGGGAACGTTTGGATAGTTATATGTTGTGTTCGGCGTCACACTCGTATCCGTCACTGTCACCGTACTGGCGCCCGACAGATTGATGTTGGTCGAATCGATGGTGAATCCCAGGTTCATGCTGCTGGTTTCACTCAGCGGATAGCCAAAGCGGATACCACCGCCACCTGACATCGTCTTGTAGGTCGAAAGCCAATCCAGCGTGGCCGAGTTAAAGGTCTTGTAGTAACCATCGTAGCCGATGCTGATCCCGTTAACCGTGTAGTACGGGTCGGTATACGACAGGCTATAGAGGGTGTTGACCTTGCTGGTGTTGACGGCAAGCGTGGCATTCTTACCACTACCGAACAGGTTGTTCTGGCTGATGGAACCGGAGAGCGTCAGTTTTTCATAACTGGAGAAACCGGCACCAATCTGGAAGCTACCCGTCGACTTTTCTTCCACATTGACATTGGTGTCGACCTGGTCGTTGGTACCGGGCACGGGTGGCGTCTGGATATCCACCTGCTTGAAAAAGTCTGTCCGCATGAGGCGTTCACGCGATAATTTGATCTTGTCGGCGTCGTACCAGGCACCTTCAATCTGGCGCATATCCTGACGAACGACTTCATCACGGGATTTGGTATTACCCGTAATGTTGACCTTGCGCACGTATACCCGGCGGCCCGGATCCACGAACAGGGTAAAGCCAACCAGCCGCTTTTCTCGATTTACATCGGGGGCCGCATTCACGTTGGCAAAGGCGTACCCTTCCTTACCGAGTCGTTCGGTAATCGCCTTGATGGTGTCATTGACCTTGGCACGCGAAAAATCCTGGCCCGGGGCAATCTTGATCAGTTTGCGGATCTCGTCTTCAGGGACAATGAACTCGCCCACCACTTTGACGCTGCTGATCAGATAACGGTTACCTTCACTCTGCGTGATGGTCAGATAGATGTTTTCTTTATCCGGGCTGATCGATACCTGGGTGGAGTCAATCGCATAATCCAGATAACCCCGATCCTGGTAGAAAGAACGCAGCTTTTCCAGATCGGCGGTTAGTTTCTGACGAGAGTACTGATCACTCTTGGTGTACCAGGACATCCAGGTCGGCGTGCTCTGTTCGAACAGATCCAGCAGCTCGGTTTCAGGATAAGCCTGGGCGCCGATGATGTTGATTTCACGAATCTTGGCGGTTTCGCCTTCAACGATGTTGAAGTTGATCCCGACACGATTACGTTCCAGCGGCGTGACCGTGGTCGTAATCTGTACGGCATATTTGCCGCGCGACAGATACTGACGCTTTAGCTCTTGCTCGGCACGCTCCAGCACGGAACGGTCAAAAATACGCGAGTCCGCCAGGCCTACTTCCTTCAGGGCCTTCAGTACGACGTCCTTTTCGAATTCTTTGAGGCCTTCGAAAGTAATCGAGGCAATCGCCGGCCGTTCGACAATCGAGACGATCAGATCGTGGCCTTCGGCTTCGATCCGCACATCCTTGAAAAAACCGGTGGCGTACAAGGCACGAATCGCTTCGGTAATTTTGGCCGCATCGACTGTTTCGCCAACTTTGATCGGCAAATAGGTAAATACGGTACCGGGCTCGGTACGCTGCAACCCCTCAACACGAATATCGCGGACGACAAACGGATGGAAAGACGCCGCCTCCTGGTGCTGTTGTGCCAGGACGTCGACGGCTGTCGTGAGCGACAGCAATCCACCGAAACAGGCCGCCCACAGGCGATGTTTCATAAAACGCGGTTTTTGAGGGGATGAACGCTTCGATGACATCCGGTTACCAGTTAAAAAGTCGCTGTAAGTCGTTGAAAATTGCAAGAAACATCAGCGATCCGAGCACTACGATACCAAAACGCTGAAACAAGGCCTGACGCTCGGCCGAAACGGGTTTTCCGGTCAGAATCTCAACCAAATAATACATCAAGTGCCCCCCATCGAGGAGCGGCAAGGGCACCAGGTTGATGACCCCGAGGGAGAGGCTGACAATCGCCAGAAAACGGAGAAATGCCTCCAGGCCGATCTTCGCTGTCTGGCCAGCGGCCGACGCAATACTGATCGGCCCCGAGAGATTATCCAGTGAAGCCTTACCAATCAGCATCTGGCCCAGCATGACCAGCGTGAAGCGACTTTTGTCCCAGGTTTCGGTCACGGCAGCGCCCAAAGCTTCTGCGGGACCCAGTGAGCGATGAATCCGGTAGGCATCCAACGCCTTACCCTGCGCCGGCGACACCCCTGCCCGGCCGATTTCCTGGCCTTGCTCCTCAATCGACACGGGCTGTAGATTGAGTGTCAGCACCTGGTTCTGGCGCAAGACAGTGAGGGAAACAACCTGCGCGGGATGCGACCGCACAATTTTGACAAAGGCGACCCAATCCTCAATCGGCTGACCATCAGCCGTTTGAATCAAATCACCCGTCTGCAGTCCCGCTTTTTCGGCGGCACTCTCCGCCTGAACTAGGCCGACCTGTGCCGGTAGCTGTGGCGACGCCAGACGAAATCCTAAGCCGGCCAGCGCTGTCGGACCAATCGCCAGATCGGCCGGTAATTTGAAGGTGATACCGCGATCAGCCGCGCCCGGCACGGGTTCACCATGATCGGTTGCAACCACCGCCAGCATGATCTCGTGCTCTTTGGAGAGCAGCTGCAGTAACTGCCATTGAGTTTGCGCCCAGGTCTGCACCGGCTCACCATCGACTCGCGTCACCAGATCACCGGCTTGGACACCAGCGATCGCTGCGGGTGTGGCGGGTTCCGGCGCAGCCAGAATCGGACGCCATTCCGTCACACCACTCAGAAAAACAACCCAGTACAGCACAATCGCCAGGAGGAAATTCGCTATCGGACCGGCAGCCACCATGGCGATGCGCTTACCCACCGATTGGGTATCAAAGGCATAAGGTCGATCTTCCGCAGACACGCGCTCACCATCACGGGTATCCAGCGGTTTGACATAGCCGCCCAGCGGCCAGAGGCAGACGGCCCATTCCGTGCCGGATTGATCCCGGCGGGACCAGAGTGTTTTACCAAAGCCAAAGGCAAAACGCAGTACCCGCACGCCACACCAGCGCATGACCAGATAGTGCCCTAGCTCGTGGACGATCACTAGGAGGCCGATCGCCACCACAAAGGCCCAGAGCGAGTTCAGAAAATTCATGCCACACCTGCCAGCAGCGACTCGGCACACTGGCGTGCCCGCTGATCAACCGCCAGAACGGAGGCCAGATCCGTCAAGGGAGACTCCGGAATGGCGGCCAGTGTTTTACGGATGATTTCCGGAATCTCGAGAAAAGTGATGCGTTCATCGAGAAACGCTGCGACAGCCACTTCATTGGCCGCATTCAGAATCGCCGGCGCCGAACCACCCCGGGCCAGCGCTTCAAAGGCCAGCGCCAGACACGGGAAGGCCTCGGTATCCGGACTGGCAAAATCAAACTGGCCACAAGCTACCAGGTCCAGCATACCGACGCCGGATGCAATGCGTTCCGGCCAGGCCAGCGCATGGGCAATGGGCGTTCTCATATCCGGGTCACCGAGCTCGGCAAGCACCGAGCCATCGACATACTGCACCAGGGAATGGATGGTGCTTTGCGGGTGGACAACCACCTGAATCCGGTCGGCGGATAATCCGAACAGAAAATGTGCTTCGATGACCTCCAGCCCTTTGTTCATCAACGTGGCGGAGTCCACCGAGATCTTGCGACCCATCGACCATTTGGGATGACTGATCGCCTGCGCGGGCGTGACGTCGGCCAGCTGTGCACGGTTATAACCGCGGAAAGGCCCACCGGACGCCGTGAGAATAATGTGGCTGACCCCATGCGCTTGCGGGTTAGCACGGTAGTTTGATGGTAGCGACTGGAAAATGGCGTTGTGTTCGCTATCAATCGGCAGCAGCACGGCACCGGAGCGCTGGACAGCATCCATGAATACGGGGCCCGCCATGACGAGGGCTTCCTTATTCGCCAGCAGAACCCGTTTACCCGCTTCGGCAGCCGCCAGTGCAGATGGCAAACCGGCCGCACCGACAATGGCCGCCATCACGGTATCCACTTCCGGGCGCTGTACAACGGCATTCAGCGCTTCGGCACCGGTCAGGACCGTTGTCGCACAACCCTGCGCCAGCAAGCGGGCCCGCAAGGTCTCAGCGGCTTCCGGATCCACCACGACCACGATGCCGGGCTTGAACTGATGGATCTGTGATTCAAGCAGATCAATCTGACGCAATGCGGCCAGCGCAACCACCTGATAACGCTCGGGATGGCGGCTGATGACATCCAGCGTGCTCTGGCCAATGGAACCGGTCGAGCCCAGCACGACAATCTGCTGAGGCATGCAGCGCGTCATTAACGCCCCACGGCCAGAATGATCAGCAGCAGCGCCACCGGCAAAACGGACAACTGGCTGTCAATCCGATCCAGTACCCCCCCGTGCCCCGGCAGCAGCGCCGAGCTATCTTTCATATCGGACTGTCGCTTCATCAGGGACTCGAATAAATCACCGGCCACCGAAAGCACCAGGAGCAACAGCAGCACCGGAATCGATAGTGCATTGAAAATACCGCCCACCTGATTCAGCACCACGGCATAGATCAGCATGCAGACGGCCGCACCCATGACACCTTCCCAGGTTTTTCCCGGGCTGATGGCCGGCGCTAGTTTGCGCTTACCAAATTTTTTACCGGCGAAGTAGGCACCGATATCAGCGATCCAGGGAACGGCCATGGTCGCCAGCAGCAACCAGGGCTGCGGCGGAATCGACTTCATCGATACCAGTGCGCACCATGCCGGGATCAGTAGAATCAGACCAATGACAAAATGCAGCGCCGGAAGACGCAGCTCCCAGCGCTTGACCAGCCACAAAGGCACAATCAACAGCCAGAAAGCGGTCCCCACCAGTAAGCTGAGGCCGGTCAGCCAACCCATCACTATCACGGGTGCGGCTAATGCGACTGCTGCCAGCGCATTACCAAAGACCAGCGCGAGAATGATACGGGTGGTGGGCGATGTGTAAGGCTGTGGCGTCATGCGCAGCCATTCCCAGAAACCGAGAGCAGCCAGCACCGAGCAGAACAGGATCCAGCTCCATTCCGGCAAAACAAACAGCACCAGTGCCACCAGGACGAGCAACACTGCCGCTGTTTTAATTCGAGTCATCAGCATGAGGCATCTTCCTTGCCGGGGTTTTGCCCCTGGTGCGCAGCACGTTGCGCCGCTTCAATCTGGTCGCCCGTCTGACCGAAGCGACGCTGACGTTTCTGGAACGAACGAATCGCGGTGAAGAAGGCCTCTTCACCAAATTCCGGCCAGAGGATCGGTGTGAAATAGAGTTCCGAATACGCTAGCTGCCAGAGCAGGAAGTTGGAGATCCGCTCTTCCCCGCCCGTCCTGATAAACAGATCCGGTTCCGGCACGCCAGCAAAACACAGATAGGGTTCAAGATCCTGTTCGGTGTAACACCCCGCCTTATCGGGCGCGGCCAGCACCAGGGCATTGATGGCCTGCGTGATATCCCAGCGGCCACCATAATTGGCACAGACATGCAGCGTCAGACGCGTATTGGCGGCTGTTTCAGCCTCTGCCTGGGCAATCATCGTCTGCAATTCCGGTGCAAAGCGGGAACGATCACCCACAACGCGCAACCGGATACCATGCTCTTTGAGCTTGCCGACTTCCTGCTCCAGGGCTCTCATGAATAGCTGCATGAGCAGGCTGACTTCTTCGGGCGGCCGACGCCAGTTCTCCGAACTGAAAGCAAACAGGGTGAGATGGGCAACACCCAGTTCGAGACAGCGACGCACGGTGCTGCGCACGGTTTCCACGCCCTGCCGGTGCCCTGCAACCCGGGGCAGCAGACGGCGTTTCGCCCAACGACCATTGCCATCCATGATGATGGCGATATGGCGAGGGCAGACACCATCATGAACAGCAGGCTCAGCCGTGGGCTGAGCCTGTTTTTTGAACCAACGGATCAACGACATCGCGGCGCCCGATCAGATCTGCATCAGCTCTTTCTCTTTTTCGACCAGCATCTTGTCGACTTCAGCCACAAACTTGTCGGTCAGCTTCTGGACATCATCTTGGGCACGGCGTTCGTCGTCCTCGGAGATTTCCTTGTTCTTGAGTTGATCTTTCAGCGTGTTATTCGCATCACGACGCAGGTTACGAATAGCGACCTTGCCGTTTTCACCTTCGGACTTGACGACTTTGATCAGTTCTTTACGACGTTCTTCGGTCAGAGCCGGCATCGGCACACGAATCAGCTCACCCTGTGCCGCCGGATTCAGACCCAGATCAGAATCACGGATGGCCTTTTCGATTTTGGCAGACATCGGCTTTTCCCATGGCTGCACACCCAGCGTACGCGCATCGACCAGCGTGACGTTGGCCACCTGATTGATCGGCACCATGGAGCCGTAATATTCCACCATCACATGATCCAGAATGCCTGTATGGGCACGGCCCGTGCGAATCTTCGCCAGCTCGTTCTTCAGGCTTTCAATCGATTTGAGCATTTTCTGCTCGGCATTTTTTTTCACGTCGCTCATGTTACAAAACCCTATCCATCAGCAATAAACGAGTGTGCCTTCAGCGGCACCCATCACCACGCGCTCCAGGGCGCCCGGCTCAAAAATGGAAAAAACGTTGATCGGCAGCTTCTGATCACGGCACAACGCAAAGGCCGTGGCATCCATCACCTTCAGATCCTTCTGGATCGCTTCGTCAAAAGAAATCGTTGCATACTTGGTCGCCAACGGATCCTTCTTGGGATCAGCGGTATAGATACCATCCACCTTAGTGGCCTTGAGCACGATCTCGGCGCCAATTTCAGCACCACGCAGCGCTGCAGCGGTATCCGTTGTAAAGAACGGATTGCCGGTACCGGCAGCGAAGATCACGATACGACCCTGCTCCAGATAACGAATCGCCTTGCCGCGGACATACGGCTCTACCACTTGCTGGATATCCAGTGCGGACTGCACACGCACCGGCAAACCGGCCAGACGCATCGCATCCTGCAGCGCCAAGCTGTTCATGACCGTGGCCAGCATGCCCATATAGTCAGCCTGCGCACGATCCATGCCGGAAGCAGAAGCCGCGACACCGCGGAAAATATTACCGCCACCGATCACGACCCCCATCTGGACACCCAGATCGGCGACTTTCTTGATTTCTGCGACGATGCCAGTAATCGTCTGACGATTGATGCCGTAGGCATCATCACCCATCAATGCTTCTCCGGACAGCTTGAGCAATATGCGTTTGTATTTCGGCGTTGCCATAGTAAGACCTTTCAATACAGAAATGCGTGCTTCAAGAATCCGGTGGGTCGCACCAACCCGGCGCGACCCCACTCAGAACGAGATTTACTTCTTTGCAGCAGCGGCAGCAGCCTGTTGAGCCGCCACTTCGGCAGCGAAGTCATCGACTTTCTTCTCGATGCCTTCACCAACGATGAACAGCGTGAAGCCCTTGATCTGGGCGTTCTTCTGCTTGAGCAGTTGCTCGATCGTCTGCTTGCCGTCTTCAGCCTTCACGAAAACCTGACCCATCAGGGTGACTTCCTTCAGGAACTTCTGCACGGTGCCTTCAACCATCTTGGCCACGATATCAGCCGGCTTGCCCGATTCGGCGGCCTTTTCGGTCGCAATACGGCGCTCAGTTTCGATCAGTGCAGCATCAACACCCGAGGCGTCCAGCGACTTCGGCTTGTTGGCGGCAATGTGCA
>CAYLWV010000023.1:0-2264 GCA_964387485.1 uncultured Dechloromonas sp.
TTAACTTGGTTGGCCGACGGCCGGATATCGTGGCGACGCGTTGGCAGGCCGAAGCCTCGCAAAGCCGGATCGAGCAGCGTCAGGCCGCCTTTTATCCCAACGTGAATATTGCTGCGTTTGTCGGTGGTCAATCGCTCGGGATCAACAAACTGATCGAGTCGGGCTCCTACATGAGTAACGCCGGCCCGGCCATTTATCTGCCGATCTTTCTGGGAGGTAAGTTGCGGGCGGACTTGAATGTGGCGCGGGCAGAATATGACGAAAACGTCGCCAATTACGAGAAGACACTGATTCAGGCGTTGAACGAAGTGGCCGATGTCGCAGCCGGCCTGCAGCAGCTCAACAAGCAGGTGCGTCTGGCCGATCAGAGTGTGGCGGCACAAACGCAGGGGCTGACGGTTGCGGCTAACCGCTACAAAGGTGGGCTGGCCAATTACCTGGATGTGTTGGTTGCCGAAGATGAGCTGCTGAGCAGCTGGCGTGTGCAAACCGATGTGCGTACTCGTGCGTTCATTCTCGATGTGGCGCTGACCAAGGCCCTGGGTGGTGGTTATCAGACGGATGCCGCTGCAGATCGTCGCCAAGATAAAAAGAGTGAGGAATTTCCCCGATGAGCCGTAAGCAACAGATTGTTAACAAACTGGCCGAACGTAAAAAGGCATTCTCAATCCTCGGTGCGGTGGTTGCCATTTGCACCGTGGCCTTTGGTTTGTACTGGGGGTTGTATGGATCGCGTTATGTGAGTACCGATAACGCCTATACCGCCACGGAAATTGCTCAGGTCACGCCCGAAGTGGATGGCACCATTGCAGCGGTACGCGTGGTGGACACCAACAGCGTTAAGGCAGGCGATGTCCTGGCCGAAATTGATCCGCGGGATATGCAGGTTGCTTACGACAAGGCTAAGGCCAACTTTGACCGCGCTAAAATTGACTTTGATCGACGCAAGGCGCTGTCAGCCTCCGGTTCGGTGTCTGCTGATGAATTGACCCGTTCGGAAAACGATCTGGCGCTGGCCAGTGCCAACTTTCGTGAGGCTTCGCTGAATCTGGAACGTACCACGATCAAATCACCGATTGACGGTGTCGTGGCCAAGCGCCAGGTGCAGCTGGGCCAACGTGTACGGGCTGGTACACCGCTCATGGTGATCGTGCCGTTGCATAAGCTGCATGTGGATGCCAACTTTAAGGAAAGCGAGCTGGAGAAGATTCAGGTGGGTCAGCCGGTGCGCCTTACCTCGGATCTCTACGGCAGCCGTGTGGTGTATCACGGTGTGGTCGACGGGTTTTCGGGTGGAACGGGGGCAGCCTTTGCCACCATTCCGGCACAGAACGCGACGGGTAACTGGATCAAGGTCGTGCAGCGTGTGCCGGTACGCATTCGTCTGAAACCGGAAGAGTTGGCTGAAAACCCGTTGAGCGTGGGTGTCTCGATGCGCGTGCGCGTGGATACCCGGGCCGACTGATGTCCGTAGCAGACAAAACCCCACAGCCGCTGACGGGCTGGCAGTTGTGGGCGGCGGCGATGTTCCTGTCCATGGCGAACCTCATCGCCATTCTGGACATGACGATTGCCAATGTCTCGGTGCTCACCATTGCAGGCGGCCTGGCAGTCACGCCAACCCAGGGGACCTGGGTCATTACGTCCTATGCCGTGGCCGAAGCGATTACCGTGCCGCTGACCGGCTGGTTTACCCAGCGCTATGGGTCAGTTCGCGTGTTTGTCATTGCCATGGCGGCCTTTGGCCTATGTTCGGCACTAGCCGGGATGTCTTCCTCGCTCGGCTTCCTGGTCTTTGCGCGGGTGCTGCAGGGCATGGCCGGTGGGCCGCTGATGCCCTTGTCGCAAACCCTGCTGCTGCGCATTTTTCCGAAAGAAAAAGCGGGCGCGGCAACCGGTATCTGGGCCATGACCACGCTGGTCGGCCCGGTGCTTGGCCCCATTCTCGGTGGGTGGATCTGCGATAACTACACCTGGCCCTGGATCTTTCTCATTAATCTACCGATTGCCGCCGCGTGTGCCTGGATCTGCTGGAAAATTCTGCGCTCGTATGAAACCCGCATCGTCCGCAACCCGATTGATATGGTGGGTTTTGCACTCCTCATTATCTGGGTTGGTGCTTTGCAGATCATGCTCGATGAAGGCAAGAACCTCGATTGGTTTTCATCGAACATCATCATCGCGTTGGCCATTACCGCCGTGGTAGGCTTCGCCGCGTTCATGATCTGGGAATTGACGGCAGAGCACCCCATTGTGGATTTGCG
>CAYLWV010000023.1:2364-19727 GCA_964387485.1 uncultured Dechloromonas sp.
GTGCTCTGGCTGGGCCTCATGACCCTATACCGCACCGTCGCAACCACTGATATGACCTACTGGGATGTTGCCTTGCCCTTGATGTTACTGGGTCTGGGTATGCCGTTCTTCTTTATTCCGTCCACTGCTGCGGCACTGGCCAGTGTGGATGAGGCGGAAACCAACTCAGCAGCCGGCCTGATGAACTTCATGCGCACGCTGTCCGGTGCCATCGCTACCTCGATGGTGACCTCCTATTGGGAGGATGAAATCACCCGTAACCGGGCCGAGCTGGTGGGGGTCATTGATCCAGCGCGAATGACCTACACCCAGCTCATTGAGCAGGGCATGACGGATGCGCAAGCAGCGGCAGTGCTGGAGCGCATGGTGACGGAACAGAGCGTCATGCTCGCGACCAACGAATTAATGCTGGTTGTGGCGTTAATGCTGATATTCTCGGCTTTCGTGATCTGGCTGGTGCCGAAGCCCACGCGGACGATTGATCCTTCCTCAGCACATTAATGATTGACCGACACTCCAAGGAGTCCAACATGAGCAAATCAGGCCTTTTATCGCTAATTCTGGCGGGAGCTCTGGTGCAGGCATCGGTTGCTTCAGCCTGTACAGCAGTCGATGTGCAAGCCAAGGATGGTACGGTCGTCGCCAGCAGGACTATGGAATGGTTCTTCGATATGCAGTGGCAAGTGGTGAGTATGCCTCAAGGCACGGATTACACCATGACGGCGCCGGCATCGACTGGGCTCCCGGCGGTGAGCCAACAGACACGTTATGGCATTGTTGGAATATCCACCGGCATTATTGCAGGCACAACCTTTCTGGAAGGCCAGAATACCGCCGGTTTAGGTATGAGCGCTAATTTTCTGCCGGGGTTCACCGAATATCAGAAAGTGAGCGCGCAGGATAAAGCCTATGTCTCGATTCTGGATTTCGGGACTTGGGCGTTAGGGTCCTTTGCCAGTGTGGCGGAACTTAAAACCGGTTTGAAAGGCCTCAAGGTCTGGTATGACCCATCCTTGAAGACAGGCCCGACACCGCCAACGCTGCATTATGTGTTTAACGACCGATCCGGTCATGGCATCGTGGTCGAGTTTGTCGGTGGCGAAATGAAGATCCACGACAATAAGGTCCATGTACTGACCAATGCACCTACTTATGACTGGCATGTGACCAATTTGCGTAACTACATCAATATTGGCACCACCGTAAATGCCAATGTCAAAATCAATAACGCAGACCTGACCGCACTGGGGTCTGGTGGTAACACCATGGCGTTGCGGGCTGATTATTCGCCACCCTCGCGTTTTGCCCGAGCCGCGTTCCTGCGTGCCTATAGCCCACAGCCGGCAACAAAAGAAGAGGCATTACAACTGACGGCACATATTCTGAACAATGTGGATATTCCCAAGGGGGTGGCTGGAGAAACCTTGGGCAAGGAAACTGCCTGGGATACGACGCAGTGGGTCGCTTTGAAAGATCTGACGAATAATCAGTTCTACATTGCCGATTACGATCACCGGACGAACTTTGTCAAAATTGATATGAGTCAGTTGGCGCAGAGTACGACCGTGACGAAGAAGCTGATTGGGAGTTTGCCGTATCCGGCACCCGCAGATATTTCTGCTGTAATGAAGTAGCGTTTGATCCACGCATTTTCGCACTTTCCGAGCCGGTATAATCCGGCATGGCGTCTCCGTAGTTAAATGGATATAACTTTCCCCTCCTAAGGGAAGATTAGTGGTTCGATTCCACTCGGGGACACCACGTTACCTACCCGTGGATACTGCACCCCATGAAATATCTGATAACCCTGGCAATCATTGGCCTGTTGATCTGGCTGTGGCGTGCGCAATCCCGAAATAAGGCCACAGACCTTGGTTTGCCAATGGTGGGTGCGCCAGCGCCGGCGTTTGAATTACCCGATACACGGGGAAATCGTCACTCGCTGGCCGATTACCGGGGGCGCTGGGTGGTGCTCTATTTTTACCCCAAGGCTGATACGCCGGGGTGTACTCGGCAGTCCTGTAAGTTCCGCGATGACTGGCATAGCTTTCAGCAAATGGGCGTTGCACTGGCCGGTATCAGTGCCGATACGCCGGCCGCCAATGCGGCTTTTGCGCTTAAATTCCATTTGCCGTTTCCATTGTTCTCTGACACGGGCGGGGCGTTTGCCCGCCAGTATGGTGCCTGGATGAATCTGGGTATTACCGGCTTTCCACGTCGCTATACATACATCATTGATCCAGATGGCCGTATCGCCAAGGTTTACACCGATGTTTCGGTATCCGAGCACAGCGAAGAAGTGCTGGCGGACCTCAAGCGTTTGATGGGGTACTGAGATGCCGTTGCTGTCGGTGAATGCGGGCTGCCTAGCATACGGCGATGTACCGTTGCTGGACCATGTGGATTTTCAGATTGATGCCGGTGAGCGCGTTGCGCTGATTGGCCGTAACGGCACGGGGAAATCCTCCCTGCTGGCGGCCATTGCCGGTTTGCGGGCGCTGGATGACGGCCAGGTTTGGAAAGCACCGGATTTGCGCATTACCTATGTCGCCCAGGAGCCCGAATTTGAACCGGGCGCTACGGTGTTTGATGCGGTGGTGGGCGGACTGGGCGACCAGTCCCGCTTACTCGCGGCGTATCACGAGTTGTCGCACCGCCTGGCGGATATGCCTGAAGCCGAACGGGCAGGGGCCCTCGATGAGCTAGCTCGGTTGCAGCATGAGCTGGAAGCCAGCGATGCCTGGCAACAGAATGCACTGGCGGAGCGGGTGATTGCCGAGTTTCATCTGAACGCCGATGCCCGTATTGACGATCTATCCGGTGGTCAGAAGAAACGGGTAGCCCTGGCGCGTGGCCTGGTTTGCGAGCCGGATGTGCTGCTGCTCGACGAGCCGACCAACCACCTGGATATTGCCGCCATTGACTGGTTGGAAAATCTGTTGCTGACACGGAATGTGGCACTGCTTTTCATTACCCACGACCGACGCTTTCTGGATCGCTTGGCAACGCGGATTGTGGAGCTGGACCGTGGGCTACTCAGTAGTTATCCAGGATCTTTTACCAAATATCAGGAACGCAAAGCCCAGCGGCTGCATGAAGAGTCGCTTGAGCAGGCGCGCGCCGATAAGCTGCTGGCCCAGGAAGAAATCTGGATCCGCAAAGGCGTGGAGGCGCGCCGTACCCGTGCCGTGTTCCGCGTGCAGCGCCTGGATCAACTGCGTGCCGAGCGTGCGGCACGCCGTAATCAGCAGGGTCAGGTGGCCATGCGCGTTGATTCGGGTGATACGTCGGGTGCGCTGGTCGCTGATCTGATTAACGTTTCCAAGTCTTACGGCGACCGCAAGATTATTGATAATTTCAGCGGGCGCATTATGCGCGGTGATCGTGTCGGCTTGATTGGTCCGAACGGTGCTGGGAAAACCACGATGCTGCGCTTGATCCTCGGTGAGATCGAGCCCGATAGTGGCACGGTGAAGCGTGGGACAAAACAGCAGGTGGCCTACTTTGACCAGTTCCGCACGGCGCTGGACCCGGAGGCGCCACTGCATGAAGTCATTTCCCCCGGCTCGGATTATGTTGAGGTCGGTGGTCATCGCACGCATGTGATGAGCTACCTGGGCGACTTTCTATTCTCACCGCAGCGGGCGCGTTCCCCGGTCAAATCGCTTTCCGGTGGCGAACGCAACCGCCTGCTGCTCGCCCGGTTGTTTGCACGACCGGCCAATATTCTGGTGCTGGACGAACCGACCAACGACCTGGATATCGATACGCTGGAATTACTGGAAAGCCTGCTACAGGACTACCAGGGCACCATTCTGCTGGTCAGCCACGACCGGAGCTTCCTCGATAACGTCGTGACTCAGGTCATTGCGGCAGAGGGGGACGGGCAATGGCGCGAATTTGTGGGCGGTTATAGCGACTGGGCGGCATGGCATGCGGCGCAGACCAAGAGCGTGGAAAAAGTCAGTGCCGGCAAACCGGTGAGTAAGTCCGCTGAATCGTTATCAGCCGCACCGGCGACCGGTAGCCGCGCCACCAAGTTGAGCTACAAAGAGCAGCAACAACTGAATGCGTTGCCCGGCCAGATTGAAGCGCTGGAAGCCGAACAGGCAGCATTGATGGACAAGGTGAATGACCCAGCCACCTATGCCAGCGACCCGGGCGCGGCACAGGGGATGGCCAACCGGCTGGCGGCCATTGATGAAGAGTTGCTGGTCCTGCTTGAGCGCTGGGAGGCGCTCGAAGCAAAGACCGGTAAGGCCTAACAGATCGATCAGCTTAAAACCGGGTAGTCCGTATAACCGGTTTCCGCGCCACCATAAAAAGTATTCGGATCGGGTTCGTTGAGCGGGGCGTTTTCACGCAGTCGGCGCACCAGATCCGGGTTGGCAATAAAAGGCCGGCCAAAGGCCACCATATCGACCAGGTTAGCGCCCAGTAATGCCTCGGCGCTGGTGGCGTTGTAGCCGCCACAGGTCATGAGCGTACCGACGAAGGCTTCACGCAGTTGCAGGCGGAATGCCGGTGTCAGCGGTGCGCCACCGGCCCAGTCCGGTTCGGCAATGTGCAGGAAGGCGATATTGCGCTGGCTGAAGGCTTTGGCCAGATAAAGCGCCATCTCGGTGGATTCCGAGTCATCAATGTCATTGAATACGCCCTGCGGCGAGAGACGGACGCCGACCTTGTCTGCACCAATGGCCGTGACGACGGCATCGACCACTTCCAGCAGGAAGCGCGCCCGGTTCTCCAGGCTGCCACCATAGGCATCGGTACGCTGGTTGCTGTTAGGCGACAGAAACTGGTTCAGCAAATAGCCGTTGGCGGCATGCACTTCCACAAAATCAAAACCGGCCTTGACGGCGTTACGGGCGGCGGTTGCGTAATCGGCCACGATGCCGGGCAGTTCGTTCGCTTCCAGTGCGCGGGGCATGGCCGTGGGCACATTGGCCGGTGTGCCATCGGGCTGGATGACAAAGCACTGGCCTGTGGCCTGAATGGCTGACGGCGCCACCGGGTCGGCACCGCCCGGTTGCAGGAGCGGATGAGAGATCCGGCCGACGTGCCAGAGTTGCAATGCCATGTGACCACCCTGGGCGTGGACGGCATCAACCACGGTTTTCCAGCCGGCAATCTGTGCCTCGCTATAGATACCCGGTGTCCAGGCATAGCCCTGACCCTGTTGCGAGATCTGTGAGGCTTCACTGATGATCAGTCCGGCGCTGGCACGCTGGGCGTAATAGGTGGCGTTCAGTGCGGTTGCTGCATCACCGGCACCCGCACGGGAGCGGGTCATGGGTGCCATGGCGATACGGTTGCTGAGGCGGGTTTTGCCGACGGTCGTTGGGGTAAAAAGCAAGGCATCGCTCATCATAGGCTCCGTCTTCGAAAAGATTGCGGGGGATTACTGAATCTGCCAATCCAGCGTGAATTCGCCGTAACCGTTGGTGGCCAGATGTTCAGCCAGCCAGGGCATGCAGGTTTCCAGCGTTTCGGGCAGTGTCCAGGGGGGGTTAATGATGAACATGCCGCTTCCGGTCATGCCCAGACCATCACTCGCTGCGGGTTGGGTCGATAGCGTGACATGCAGCCAGTTGGGGGCGCCCAGTTTCAACAGGCGTTGCGGCAGTTCAACGGCCTCCCGGCGCGCCAGTTGCGGATACCACACGGCATAGGTGCCGGTGGCAAACCGTTGCATGGTGTCCTTCAGGCTGGCGACGACTTTGCCGTAGTCGGTTTTGTCTTCATACGACGGGTCAATCAGCACGGCAGCACGGCGGGCCGGTGGCGGCATCAGTGCCTTGAGCCCGGCCAGGCCATCGGCCACATTGATCTGTGTGCGCTTCTGAACAAACTTCATGGTCTGGGCGAGTAGCGGTGCATCGGTGCTATGCCGCTCGAAAAAACGCAGTGGATCGGCAAAGCGCGTGCAGTAGCCTGAAATCCAGGGGGAGCCCGGGTAGTGTTTCAAGGCCGGGCTGGCGTTGGCTGCTTTCACGATTTCACGATAGCGGGCCACGGCCTCCGGGAGTTCATCTTCCGGGAGATCCCAGAGCTTGCCGATGCCGGTGGTCCATTCACCGGTTTTACGGGCCATGGTGCTTTCCACCAGATACATACCGGCGCCAGCATGGGTGTCCAGCACCATGAAGGGTTTGTCCTTCTGGCTGTAGTAATCCAGGATCTGGATCCAGACCAGGTGTTTGAGCACGTCGGCAGGGTTGCCGGCATGAAAGGCGTGGCGATAACTCAGCATGGGGTTTCTACGGTTAGAGGAGGGGCGCCATCAACTGGGCGGCGTTTTCTTTCAGGCGTTCGAGTAACGGACGATCCTGCCAGCCGGTGGCATCGACGGGCACCGACCGCTCCAGATAATGTGTCTGCAGGTCACGCACCTGACGGCTGAAGACGGCATCATAGATCATGAGGGTGATTTCATAGTTCAGGCGCAGGCTGCGCATGTCCAGATTGACGGAGCCAAAAATGGTGAATCGGCGATCAACCACCAGACTCTTGGTGTGCAGTAAACCACCGGTAAATTGCTGAATCTTCACGCCGGCGGCCAGTAGGTCGCCCATATAACTGCGGCTGGCGTAACGCACCAGCTTGGAATCGACCCGTTGCGGCACGATCAGCGTGACATCCACGCCGCGGCAGGCGGCTGTTTGCAGCGCCTGGAACAGGGCATCATCCGGCACGAAGTATGGTGTCGTCAGCACCACTTCTTCGCGCGCATCGAGTACGGCGCTCAGCAGGATATGCGACATGTTGGCGACCTTGTAGCTCGGGCCGGAAGGCACGGCCTGCACCGTCAGGTTACCGGTGGGTGGCGGGACGGGGGTGTCGTGCATCTGATCAATGAATCGACGGAAACCGTCAATGTTGCCGCTTTCCACGGCCCAATCGCTCTCAAAGACCGTCGTCAGTGCACAGGCCACCGGGCCGACTACGCGGGCCATGGCATCAACCCATTCACCCACGCCGGCATCCTGTTTGAAAAAAGCGGGGTCAACCAGGTTGAGGCTGCCAGTCCAGGCAATATGCTGGTCGATGGCCACGATTTTGCGATGCAGCCGTAGATCGGCACGGCCGAACTGCAGGCGTAGCGGGTGAATGGCACAGGCTTTCACCAGCTGGATGCCGGCCGCGCGCAGACGGTCTGGCCAGTGACTCTTCCAGAACGCCGCACTCCCCAGCTCATCTAGCAGTACCCGGCAGGCAATGCCGCGTTGGGCGGCTCGAATCAGGGCTTCGCCCACATCATCGGCGGTACCGCCGGGATTCCAGATATAGAACTCGATATCGCAACGGTAGCGGGCTGCGTCAATGTCCCGGATCATGCCGTGCAGAATGGTCTGGGCATCGGAGAACAGTGACAATTCGTTTCCAGGCAAGGGCGGCATGCCCCCATGATGCTCGGCCAGTTTGGCCATGGACTGGAAATGCGGTTCGATGCGACTCGTGCCGTCGGGGAAGCGGGCGTCGAACAGCGCGGTCATCGCTTCATAGGCCGGTTTGATGGCCTCCATATGCTGTTTGCGGGTACGGCCGGTGGGGCGTTCCCCGATGAGCAGATAGGAACAGATGCCGACGACCGGCATGATGGTCACAATCAGAATCCAGGCCAGGGCCACACCCGGCGGTCGTCGTACCCAGATAATCCGTAGCGCAAAGAGCAGTACGATGATCGGGTGAATCAGATATAACCAAGTGGAATCAGTGGCGAAGGCCCAGACCATGTCGTTACCAGGGTGTCTTAACAGGTAGCTGGCAGTTTACCCTGTTCTCCCGACTTGCATCGGACGGCGTGCTCCTTTAGCATCACGGGTTCAATAAACATAAAGTGTCCACGCCAAGACCGGGGTTATACCGGCGATAGTCGACATCGGTTGTAAAAGGGTTGAAGAATGATTCCTGAGCTTGGGCAGTTGGCCCTGTCGCTGTCGTTGTTTGTGGCGTTGTCGTTGTCCGTATCGGGCCTCGTTGGCCCCCAGCTTGCCATGCCCGTGTGGGTGCGTCTGGCCAAGCCCCTGGCCCTGACGCTGTTCAGTCTGCTGGCGGCCGCTTTCTTCTGTCTGACCTGGAGTTTTGTCACCAACGACTTCTCCGTGGCCTATGTGGCAGGGCATTCGAATACCCAGTTGCCCATGGAATACCGCTTTGGTGCGGTTTGGGGTGGCCATGAAGGGTCGTTACTCCTGTGGGTATTCATGCTCACCGCCTGGACCGGCGCTGTGGCGATATTTTCACGGACGCTGCCGGCCGACATGGTGGCGCGAGTCCTGGGCGTACTGGGTCTGGTCAGTTTCGGCTTCATTCTGTTTATTCTGTTTACGTCGAACCCCTTCACCCGCTTGCTGCCGGCCGTGATGGAAGGGCGTGATCTGAATCCGCTGCTCCAGGATCCGGGCCTCGTTTACCACCCGCCCATGCTCTATATGGGTTATGTTGGATTCTCGGTGGCCTTTGCCTTTGCCATCGCCGCCTTGCTGGCTGGCCGGCTGGATGCCACCTGGGCCCGCTGGTCACGCCCCTGGACGCTGGCTGCCTGGGTGTTTCTCACCATCGGTATTGCCTTGGGCTCCAATTGGGCCTACTACGAACTGGGCTGGGGTGGCTGGTGGTTCTGGGACCCGGTGGAAAATGCCTCGTTTATGCCCTGGTTGGTGGGGACAGCGCTGATCCATTCGCTGGCCGTCTCTGAAAAGCGTGGCAGTTTCAAAAACTGGACTGTACTGCTGGCGATTAGTGCCTTCTCACTGTCGCTGTTGGGCACCTTTATTGTCCGTTCCGGTGTGCTGACTTCCGTGCATGCGTTTGCTGCCGACCCGGCGCGCGGCATTTTTATTCTCGTGTTTCTGGCCATTGTGGTGGGCGGTTCGTTGGGCCTGTTTGCCTGGCGGGCACCATCGGTGGGCCGCGGCGGCGCATTTGCGCTGGTCTCGCGTGAAACCCTGCTGCTCATCAATAACGTCCTGCTGCTGGCGGGCACAGGTGCCGTATTGCTGGGTACCGTGTACCCGATGGTCATTGATGCGCTCAATCTCGGCAAGTTGTCGGTAGGGCCCCCTTACTTTAATGCGGTGTTTGTACCGATCATGCTGCCGCTGTTGCTGCTGTTGCCGTTCGGGCCGGTTGCCCGCTGGAAGCAGGATCAGCTATTGCCCCTGATTAAACGCCTGCGTATCGAAGCTGTGCTGGCGATTCTGGCCGCGATCATCTTGCCTATGCTCATGGGTGGCTGGCGACCCATGGTGGCGATAGGCGCCGGTCTGGCCGTGTGGGTGATGGCTGCCGTCATCCGTCAGATTGTCGAACGCGTCCGCAAGAGGTGGCCGCCGCGAGCCTTCTGGGGCATGCAACTGGCGCACCTGGGCCTGGCCGTATTTGTGGTGGGTGTCACCTTTGTTAGTAGTTATCAGGTTGAGCGTGATGTCAGCATGGCGCCAGGGGATACGGTCTCCATTCACAACATTCAGCTCACGCTCAAGGGTGTGAGCCCGGTGCGTGGTCCCAACTATGAGGGTGCACGCGGCGAGGTTCTTTACGGCCCGTTGGATCAACCGGAAAAAACCACCGGCACGCTCTATAGTGAAAAGCGGACGTATTTTTCCTCCACCATGCCGATGACCGAAGTAGGCATCGACAGTAGCATCACACGTGATCTCTATGTTTCGATGGGTGAACCCACGGGTAACAATGCCTGGGCCGTGCGTGTGTATTACAAACCCTTTGTCAGCTGGATCTGGGCCGGTTGCGCCCTCATGGCGCTGGGCGGCATTCTGGCGGCATCGGACCGTCGTTATCGTCTCCGACAGCCGGCCGCTGATGATATGTCGGCATTGAACGATGCTAACGAAGAGAAGAGTGCATCCTGATGAAACGTATCTGGTGGTTTCTGATCCCGCTGCTGGCGTTTGCCGTGCTGGTGTTTTTTCTCGGACGTGGGCTCACCAAAGATCCGCGCTACGTGCCGTCACCCCTAGTCGGCAAACCTGCGCCGACGTTTGATTTGCCACAATTGCATGATGCCAAGCAGACCTTCTCGCCAGAAGATCTGAAGGGCCGTGTCTGGCTGCTGAACGTCTGGGCCTCCTGGTGTGTGTCCTGTCGTGCCGAGCACCCCGTGCTCATTGATTTTGCCCGCTCGCACCCGGATGTGCCGCTGATTGGTTTGGATTACAAGGATCAGCGACCGGACGCACTGGCCTGGCTCAAACAACATGGCAACCCCTATGTGCTCTCGGTCTTTGATGCCGATGGCCGTGTGGGGATCGACTATGGTGTTTATGGCGTACCGGAAACCTATGTCATCGATCAGACGGGTGTCATTCGCTACAAGCATGTGGGACCGCTGACGCCGGACGTGGTGCAGACCCTCATTGATCCGATGCTGAAAGGGTTGAAGTAATGAAGGGCCTTATCAAGTACGTTGTCGCCTTGATGCTGCTGACGGGGAGTGTGGCCTATGCCGCCGAGGCGCAGCCGCTGGCACAGAATCCCGTGGTGGAAAAGCGCCTGAATGCCATTTCGGAAAACCTGCGCTGCCTGGTGTGTCAGAACGAATCGCTGGCCGGCTCCCGGGCCGATCTGGCCGAAGACCTGCGTCGTGAAGTCCGTCACCTCATTGAAGCGGGAAAATCCGACAAGGAAATCATCGATTTTCTGGTTAGCCGCTATGGCGACTATGTTCTTTACGATCCCCCCTTCAAGGCGACGACTCTACTGCTCTGGCTGGGTCCGTTTGCCTTGCTGGCCGGCGGTCTGATCGGTCTGGTGGTCTTTTTACGTCGGCGCAGCCGGCAGGGGCTGGTGGATGAAGAGGATATCGTTGAACCTGTAACGCCGGTTTCGACAGAATCTTCCAACACTGGTGCAGTGCCGGCGACCAAACCGCGTAGCACCGGCCGCTGGCTGGTCTGGCTGATCATGGTGCTCATCCCCGTGGGCGGTGCACTGGTTTATCTCAAGGTGGGTAATCCGGCCGCGCTGAATGCCGCTAACCTCAAACCGGCCCCGGATCCTAATGCTATGGTGGCCCGCCTACAGGCCAAAATGGATGCCAATCCCGATGACCCTGCCGGCTGGCAACTGCTGGCGCGTGCCTATATGGTCATGAACCGGCCGGACGACGCGGTTAAAGCCTTTAGCCATATCCTGCCCATCATCAAGCAGGAGCCGCAGCTGATGGCTGACTATGCCGAAGCGCTGGCTGCATCAGGTGATCTCAAGGGCGCTCGTGTCTGGATCAACAATGCCGTGAAGCAGGGCAGTCAGGATCCGAAAGTGCTGTTTATGGCGGGCGGGCTGGCCTTTGATGATGGTAACTACAAGCAGGCGATCCAGTATTGGGAGCGCGTGATCAAGATCGTCGGCCCGGATTCGCCGGAAGGCAAGTTTGTGCAGGAGAACCTGGGTGAAGCCAGAGCACGGTTAAAATAAGCCCGCGAAGGATTGCTGTCGCGAGAAACGCAAAGGGAGCCCAAGGCTCCCTTTGTACTTGGTGCACTATAAAAATTACTTCAAGGTTTTCGACGCTTTTTCTACGGCTGCTTTGTCCAGAGCCTGCTGGGCTTCGGGCGGCATATAGTTTTCATCATGCTTGGCTAGCACTTCCGAGGCTTTGAACAACGAACCGTTGTCCTCCAGTTTGCCCTGGGCAACCACGCCTTTGCCTTCGCGGAAGAGGTCCGGCAGGATACCGGTATAGGTGACCGGTACATCGTGGGCCATGTCTGTGACGATAAAGCGTACTTGAACGCCGTCTCGCCGGACGCTACCGTCCTTTACCATGCCACCTATGCGGAAGGCGCGGTTCTTGGGTGCTTCTCCAGCCGCCACCTGCGTGGGGGTAAAGAAGAACACCAAGTTTTCTTCAAAGGCATTGAGCACCAGTGCAGCCGCGGTGCCAATGACAGCCAGCGCCCCGATGATCAGGGCAAATCGTTTGTGTCGTGCTTTCATGCCTATATTCTAACAATTTGCCGGCTTATAGGATGTTCCGGATAATCGTTGCATGAATTTACGAACCATTCTGGTGGTGCTGGCTTTAGGATTCTGGACCCTGGTTGGCCAAGCGCATGACTTTGTCACTGAGCGTGCCTGGGTTGAAGACCCCGCCGGCACGATGACGCTGGCGGAGGCACAACAGGCCAAAACGACGCCTTTTGAAAACAAGTATTTCACCCGTGGTTTCAGCCAGTCAACATTCTGGCTGCGCTTGCGCATCGATCCGGATCTGGAAAAAGATCATTCTTTCGCCGATAAACTGGTCATTCGGATCCGCCCACCGTATCAGGACCAGGTCCGACTCTTTGATCCACTGTCCGCACAGGATCATGTTCGGCAGACCGGGGATTACTTTGATTGGGCGCATGATGAATATCGGTCGCTCAATCTGAACTTTGTCATTCCGGTGGGGGATGCGCCACGTGATGTTTGGCTTCGTTTGCGCACTGACCAGAGCACCATGACCGTGGTTGAAGTCATGTCCGAAAATGAAACGCGGGCCGCTGATCGACGTCAGGAGATGGGCACCACGCTTTACTTTGCCGTGCTGCTCGTCTGTATGGGTTGGGGTTTGCTGAGCTACCTCAACCACAGGGATCGCCTGGTCGGTATCTACATCGTTCGTGAATTGCTTGCAATCGCCTATGCCATGGTGATGCTGGGGTACTGCCGAGTTTTTACCTCCGGGTGGTTGCCGGAAGGCTGGCTTGATGCGCTTTCTAACAATATCGTCTGGATATTTGTTGCCTATGTCATCTGGTTTGACACCCAGCTGATTCGCGAATTCAAGCCACACCCTGGGTTGCTGAAAGTGTTGCAGATGCTGCCCTTCATACTCCCGTTGAATCTGTTCCTGTTCCTCTGGGGTAAAACCTATCTCGCCAATCTGCTTAACGGCTATCTCGTCATCGTTGCGATCTTTATGATTCTGTTTACAGCGCTAACCACCCGTGCCTGGGAGGAAACACGAGATAAGCCGGAAGATGAACAGCCGGTTTTCTCTAAAGCCTTTCTGGTCAGTATTTATAGCGTTGTGCTGCTGGTGGTGCTGATCAATCGTTTGCCAATTATGGGTTACGCCCCGGCACAGGATGGCTTTCTGTATCTGAATCTTTTCTACGCAGTGCTCAGCAGCGTTGCCATGATGATACTCATTCAGGTGCGCGCGCATCGTCTAGGTAAACGCCAGCAGGAGGCTCTGTACCGGTTGGAACTGGCGAAACTGGAAGCCGAACAGGAACGTGCGCAACGTGTCGAGCAGTCGAACTTCCTCAAAATGCTGGCTCATGAAATGAAGACACCGCTTTCCGTCGTGCGTATGACGATCAGTGCGGATCATCCGGACCCGCGATTTACCGAGATGGCGGATCGTGCGGTTCAGGATATGAATGGCATTATCGAACGCTTGCTGGAGGTGGAAAAACTGAATGACAAGAAGCTATCTATTCATCAGTCCGAATTCGATCTGGTGGATATGATTCGTGGCATTCGAGAGGCTTTGCCTTCAGGGTTGCTCATGACCGTGATGCTCCCTGACTCATTGAAAATCAAAAGTGACGCCCGGTTCGTTCAGATTATTTTATCTAATCTGATGGAGAATGCTTTGAAGTACGGCGCTTCGGATCAACCAATCGAGGTTAAGCTGCAGTTAACAGAAGAGAGTTGGGTCAACATATCGATCTGCAATTTGGTCGGTAGTGCCGGTGTCCCGGATCCTGAGCAGGTTTTTGATAAATATTATCGTGCACCTGGTGCCCATGAACGAACTGGATCAGGCTTAGGACTTTATCTCAGTAAGGCCCTGGTTGAATTGCTACATGGGCACATCCGTTTTAGCGCAGACAATGGGCGGATATGTTTCGATGTTGACTTACCTGCAGTGTCATCCTGAAAGTTTTTGTAAGTTTCGATCAGAGGCATTGGGTACATTGATGCCTAAATCAATTTAAGACTACGATGCTGTTTGCATTCAGCGGAAATCCTGCCTCTTTCCCTATCCCTGACCATGAACATTGTTGTCGTTGAAGACCATCAGGATTTGCGAGAACTATTCGTGCAACATCTGCGACGAGATGGGTTTCATGTCGTCGGTGTTAATTGTGGCGATGAGTTAGATGACCACCTGGCCAATGCTACGGTCGATCTGCTGATTCTGGATCTGAACCTTCCTGGTGAGAGCGGCCTGGATATCGCTCGTAGGATGCGTGCAGCGCAGACATCGTTGAATATCATCATGCTGACGGCCCGTGCCTCGGAAAGCGACCGGATCATCGGTTATGAAAGTGGTGCTGATCTCTATCTCCCCAAACCGATTTCTGCACAGGAGTTATCGGCAGCGGTGATGGCAGTTGATCGCCGGGTGCGTTCCGCGACCCAGTCCGTTGCTCAGTTAACTCTGAATTTATCCCGGATGGTGATGGTTTCATCCATAGGGGAAGTCAGTCTGAGCAAATCCGATACCTCGTTGCTGAAAGCTTTAGCTGCAGCACCGGATCGACGTCTGGCCTATTGGCGATTATTCGAAGTGACTGAACGCGGTCAGAATGAACTTGCTAAAGGTCAACTAGAACTTCAGGTTTACCGACTCCGCAAAAAACTGGCAGATATTGGCATTGACGAAGATTTGATCAAGGCTGTGCGTAGAGAAGGGTATCAGCTGACGCAGCCCCTCAACATACAGAACTGATATGCGTTGTCAGTATTTGTCGGAATGTTGGTTATTGCTTTCATTCAGAATATGCGTTCATTCTGATGCCTCACGTGGTCTATGAGTTCATTTCTTTCCAATATGCTGCATGGTCGCTTGCCGACCGAGGTGCCCAAAGGTCAAGGGCGCACGATTTCGTTTGCCGGGTCGGATGCCGATATCCGCTTAACGACGGGCTCCATGCGTGAGCGGGTGCTCGGCTATCTGTATCTTAGTGGTGTACCCAATGTGGCGCGGGATATTGCCACGGGGATTAAAAGTAATCCGAGCCGTGTGACGAAGACCCTGAAAGATCTGATTGATCTGGGGGATGTGATTGCCATCAAGCATGATGGCTGCATTACGGAATACGGTCTGACGCCTCAGGGTTTGAAGACGCTACAGGCGTCTTCCGTATTTGCCGGATTGAGCCCCTGATATTCTAGGCGTCGTCTTGGTTCTGCTGGATCTGGCGGATGGCGCGTTGGCGGCGTTGGCGAACGAGTAAGGGCTCGATGAGCATCGTAAGAACACAGACGCCAAAGCTACCCCATACATACAGACCATAGCCACCCATGGTGAAAAATTCAGCAGGGCTATTCCAGAGCATTATGCAGCCTCCTTCACGTCAGGCAGGTGTTTGACCCATTCCGTATTGGCTTCGCGTTCGAGCATGATGCTGCGAGCACGCATGAGGGCCACGGCAATGGTGTAAGCCCAGAAGGCCAGGGCCATGATGAGCATGCCCCAGAGCATGGTACTGGCCATGCTCGGTGATTTGGTCAATGACACCGAGGCGCCCTGATGCAGGGTGTTCCACCATTTGACCGAGAAGTAGATGATGGGCACATTGACCACGCCAACCAGCGACAGCAGGGCACCGGCGCGGTCTGCACGGCGCGGATCATCAATGGCGGCATGCAATGCCATGTAGCCGAGGTAGAGAAAGAATAGAATCAGTTCAGAGGTCAGTCGTGCATCCCAGACCCACCAGGCACCCCACATGGGCTTGCCCCAGAGTGCACCCGTCCACAGTGACAGAAACGCGAACAGAGCACCGGTTGGCGCCAGGGCGCTGGTCATCATGCCGGAGAGGCGGGTGTTAAAGGTCAGGCCGAGCAGAGACCAGAAGGCCATGATGCAGTAGATGAACATGGACATCCAGCTGGCAGGTACATGAATGAAGATGATGCGATAGCCTTCACCTTGCTGGGCATCTGTCGGTGCAACAAAAAAGCTGATGTAAAGACCAATTGCGCCGAGGATGGCGGTTAATGCCCAGAAAATGGGGATGAGTCTGCCAGCAAGTGGATAGAAGGTGCTGGGTGCGCTGTACTTGAACCAGTTAATCATGATGCTATTTTATTCCAACGAGATTATTCCAGCGAAATGCGGAGTGCTGCCGTAGTGGCCCACGGTGAAAAGGCGGCGGCCAGAATGAGTAGGGCGCCCAGCAGCGACAAATGGCCGTCGGCTCCGAGGCCGGCGATATAGGACTCCACCGCACCAGCACCGAAAATCAGTGTCGGGATATAGAGCGGCAAAACCAGCAGGGAGACGAGCAGGGCACTACCGCGAGCTCCCAGTGTCAGGGCCGCACCAATGGCGCCAATCAAAGACAGCAGCGGTGTGCCTATGAGCAGGGTGAGCATGAGAATGCCGATGGCGTCGGCCGGCAGATCAAACTGCAAACCGATGACGGGGGCCAGCAACACCAGTGGCAGACCGCATACCAGCCAGTGGGCCGTGATTTTGCCGGCGATCAGAATACTTAAGGGTTCGGGCGACAGGACCATCTGCTCCAGCGTGCCGTCGGCATGGTCGGCTGCAAATAGGCGTTGCAGGCCGAGCAGCGTGGCCAGCAGGGCGGCGATCCACATGGCTCCGGGCGCAATCTTACGCAGGAGATCCGGTTCTGGACCGATGCCTAGGGGTAGCAACGTGGTGACGATCACAAAAAAGAACAGCGCCGTGAACACCTCGGTCTTGCGTCGCATCACCAGCAGCAGATCGCGTTGCAGGGCGGCAAAGTAGGCAGACAGAATCGGCATCAGCTTAGCACCGACAGATTGAGGATGAAGCCCGGCGCATCGTCGCCCAGGTCAGGTGTCTGATGACTGGTCAATACCAGCATGCCGCCAGCGGCAAGGTGTTGCTTGAGTAGCGTTTGTACATCGGCGATGGCGTTCACATCCAGCGCATTGAAGGGTTCATCCAGAATCCACAGCCTGGCTGGTCGCAGCAGTGCGCGTGCCAGTAAGCCGCGGCGTTTCTGCCCGGCTGAAAGCACACGGGCGGGTAGGTGCTGGCGCTTGGCCAGCCCCATGCGGGTGAGCGCCTCGCGAATGGCCGTGTCAGTGACTTTGACGCCGTCCATGGTGAGTTGTGCGCGCAGATTCTCGGTGAGCGTCAGGTCTTCCTTGAGACCGGCATGGTGGCCGATGTACAGCAGGTCCTGATGAAACTGGCTGCGTTGCTTGCCGATGGGTACGCCCTGCCAGAGCACCTCACCATCGGCGGGCAGGGTGAGACCTGACAGAATGCGTAGGAGGCTGGTTTTACCGGCGCCGTTCTCGCCTTGCAGGTAAAGCCACTGACCGTGATCCAGCTGCAGATCCAGACGCTGGAAGAGGGTCTGGTTGCCACGAACGCAGCGCAGGTTGCGGGCTTG
>CAYLWV010000024.1:0-19167 GCA_964387485.1 uncultured Dechloromonas sp.
TGAAACAGATACGAAACGATTGCGATGCGGATTTACTAAAAGAAAAAGCCAACCCGAAGGTTGGCTTTTTCCTGAAACGATTGGTCGGGGCGGCGGGATTCGAACTCGCGACCCCTTGCACCCCATGCAAGTGCGCTACCAGGCTGCGCTACGCCCCGACTGAGGCGCTATTCTATGCTATTACCGCCGTTCACTCAATGGAAAACGGCAATTAATCATCAATAGCGCAGCAATTCAATCACTTCACGGAGGCGCTTTGCCAGATCACCGGTCACCATCTGGGGTTCTCCAACGGCTGACAGGTCATGATTCGGTGCGGCCACCGATGACGACATACTCGAAGGGTGACTCAATTGATTACGCGCACCGTGAATCGTATAACCCTGCTCGTAAAGCAGTTCACGGATGCGGCGCACCAGCAGAACTTCATGGTGCTGATAGTAACGACGATTACCCCGACGTTTGAGCGGTTTGAGTTGTGTGAACTCCTGCTCCCAGTAACGTAGCACGTGCGCTTTAACACCACACAGATCGCTGACTTCACCAATCGTGAAGTAACGCTTGGCGGGAATCGGTGGCAAAGCAGCGGTGCTGGCTGCTGGTGCCGGCTCACTCGCGGGAAAGGATTGGCTGAACAGATCCGTCATGACAAATTAACCTGATGCCAGAATCAATGACGACCGGTTTTCTGAATACGCTCCACTTCATCCTTGAGCTTCTGGCTGGGATGAAAGGTAACAACACGGCGCGCCGAGATCGGAATCTCTTCGCCGGTTTTGGGGTTACGCCCCGGACGTTGCGGCTTGTCACGCAGTTGGAAGTTACCAAAGCCGGAAAGCTTGACCCACTGGCCCGCGCTCAGGGTATCGGAAATCTCGGCAAAAAATGCTTCGACCATATCCTTGGATTCGCGCTTGTTGAGACCGAGATTCTCGAACAGGATGTCGGAAACTTCTGCCTTGGTGAGTGTGGTCATGATGCCGTACTTTCGAAAAAACAGGGGACAGGTGATCTTCCGTCGTTAGCCGACACGACCACCTATCAAAAACAATTTTAGCGGATTAGCTGCGCAGGGTTGCGCCGGCCTGGGTTAACTGACCCAGCAGGTGCGCCATAACAGCTTCAACCTTTTGATCTTCAAGGGTTGTCTGAGTATCCTGCAAGGTAAAGCGGAAGGCAAGGCTTTTTGATCCTTCCGGCACACCTTTGCCTTGATACTGGTCAAAGAGGTTGATCGAACGCAACACATCCGGCGCATTGGCCCAGAGTTTGTCGACCAGGGTTTGCACTGGGGTATTGGCATCCACCAGCACCGCCAGATCGCGCACAACGGCCTGGAATGCCGACACCGGTGCATACACCGGCAACCGTAAGGGGGTCAGACCGTCAATATCCAGCTCAAACAACACCGGGGCTGTTTCGAGCTCGTATTTCTGTACCCAGCGCGGATGCAGTTCGCCCAGCCAACCCACGGGTTGACCACCCGTGTTGCCATCTCGCAGAATGCGGGCCGAACGGCCCGGATGGAATGCGGGATGCACGGCCGCCTCAAAACGTAGCGGCTGCAAGGGGCTCAGGGCCTCAACATCGGCTTTGACATCGAAAAAATCAACGGCACGGGTTGGCGTCGCCCACTGCTCCGGTGCCGCCCCACCCCAAGCCAGGCCGGCCAGGCGCAGGGTTTGGCGATAGCCGTCGACCTGGCCGTTGGCCGTTGTTTCCGTCTGACGCTCGAAGACACGGCCGCTTTCAAACAGCCGAAGGCGTGGCTGACGACGGCGCTGGTTATTGATCAACGTATTGATCAGGCCGCCGATCATGGTCGAACGCATCACCGACAGATGGCTGGCAATAGGGTTAGCCAGTTCAACCGGCGTTTCATTGGCCGCGAAATCGGCTTCCCAAGCTGCCGGTGTGAAGGCCAGGTTGATGACTTCTTGATAACCACGCTCCACCAGTGTGGTGCGCAAAGCATTGAGCGGACGGACCACTTCCGTCTGGCCCAGCATGTTCATCGGACCCACCGGTGGTTTGGCCGGAATATGATCGTAACCGATCACACGCGCCACTTCTTCGATCAGATCTTCTTCAATGGTCAGGTCATGGCGCCAGCTTGGCGGCGTGATGACCACACCATCATCGGCCAGCGCGGGCTGGAAGCCCAGACGCTCGAAGATGGCTTTAATGTCACTATCGGATGGGTCAATGCCCAGCACCTTACGGATACGGGCAAAGCGCGCTTTCACAGGCTGACGCTCGGGCAGCGCGGTCACCTGATCCACAACCGGGCCAGGCTCACCACCACAGATTTCCAGAATCAGCTGGGTAATACGTTCCACACCGTTGACGGTATCGGCAAAATCCACGCCACGTTCAAAGCGGTGGCCTGCATCGGTGCTCAGTGTCAGCCAGCGGCTGCGACCCTGAATGGCCGACGGCAACCAGTAGGCTGCCTCGACAAAGACATCGGTCGTATTGTCGGTACAGGCCGTGCGCTCACCACCCATGATGCCGGCCAGGCTGATGGCGCCGTTGGCATCGGCGATCACGCCATAGCGCTGATCCAGCGTGATTTCGTTGCCCCCCAGCAGCGTGAGAGGCTCTTCCGACTTGGCCCAACGTACCGTCAGACCACCCTGCACGCTGTTCAGATCGAACACGTGATTCGGGCGATTGAGTTCCAGCATGACGTAATTGGAGATATCGACCAGCGCACTGATCGAACGCAAGCCGGAACGCTCCAGACAACGCGTCATCCAGACCGGCGTTTTTGCCCGGGCATTCACACCCTTGATGATGCGACCAGTAAAACGACCACAGAGATCCGCTGCGTCAACACTGACCGGCAGCGTTTGCTGGTGCGTGGGTGCCACAGCATTCACGGCTGGCGCCGTGAACGGCGTATTGGTCAGGGCCGAGACTTCACGGGCCAGGCCGAGCAGGCCCAGACAATCCGGACGGTTCGGTGTGAGCTTCAGTTCCAGACAGATGTCATCGAGACCGAGCAAATCACGCAGCGGTGTACCTGCCTGGGCATCGGCATCCAAAATCAGCAGGCCATCGCTTTCCTTGGCCATGCCCAATTCAACGGCAGCACATAACATACCAGCCGAGGGCACGCCACGAACCTTCGCTTCTTTAATCTTGAAGTCACCCGGCAACACGGCACCCGGCAACGCACACGGTACTTTGAGACCGGCTGCCACGTTGCTGGCGCCACACACAATCTGACGCGGCGTACCCTCACCGGCATCGACTTCACACACATTCAGACGATCAGCATCCGGATGCTTGGTCACGGAGAGCACATGCCCTACCACCACGTTGTTGAATGGCGGGGCCACCGGTCCACGCTCTTCAACTTCCAGACCAGCCATGGTCAGGAGTTCGGCCAGCGCTTCCGAAGAAAGATCCGGGTTTACAAACTGACGCAGCCAGGATTCGGAGAATTTCATGCTTGGGGTCTTTCGCTAAAACTCGACGTTGAACGACGCGCCACTCAGGCTGCGAACTGATTCAGGAACCGGACATCGCCTTCAAAGAAGAGGCGCAGATCGTTAATGCCATAACGCAACATGGTCAGTCGATCTGGTCCCATACCGAAGGCAAAACCGATGTAGCGCTCAGAATCAATACCCGCTTCGGTCAGCACATTCGGGTGCACCATGCCGCAACCGGCCACTTCCAGCCAACGCCCCTTGAGCGGTCCATCGCCGAAAGCCACATCGATTTCGGCCGAGGGTTCGGTAAACGGGAAGAACGAAGGGCGGAAGCGGACTTCCAGCGCATCGGTTTCAAAAAACTGATGCAGAAAATCGATCATCACGCCCTTGAGGCCGGCAAAGGTGACATGCTCCCCCACCCACAGGCCTTCAACCTGGTGGAACATGGGCGAGTGGGTGGCATCGGAATCCACACGGTAGACACGGCCCGGCGCAATGATGCGGATCTCGGGCATGCCTTCCTTGCCGCCATACGCTTTTACATGCTTTTGCATGTAACGCGCCTGAATCGGGCTGGTATGGGTACGCAACAGCACATCCTGCTGCACCTGACCCTGCGTATCCTTCAGATAGAAGGTGTCATGCATCGAACGCGCGGGGTGATCATCCGGCGTATTGAGCGCCGTGAAGTTAAAGTAGTCGGTTTCGATTTCCGGGCCTTCGGCCACCGAAAACCCCATCGAGGCAAACAGACCTTCGATACGCTGCAAGCTGCGCGTGACCGGATGCAGGCTGCCACGATCCATGCCACGACCAGGCATGGTGACATCCAGCGCTTCTTCGGCCAGACGGGCTGCCAACTGTGCTTCCTTGAGCGCTTCGCGGCGTGCATTGATGGCGGCTTCGACTTGGACCTTGATTTTATTAATGCGGCCGCCGGCTTCCTTGCGTTCTTCCACCGGCAGATTGACTAGGCCCTTCAGCGCTTCGGTCACAACACCGCTCTTGCCCAGGTACCGCGCTTTGGTCACTTCCAGCGCATCGCCATCGCGGGCTGCCGCCAGGGCTTCGGCCAGTTCAGCCAGAAGGACTTCGGGAGAAAATGGAGCAGTCGACGATGACATAAAGACCTCTGGAAAAAACGTTCAGAACATCGGTAAAGACAGGCTGAATTCATCAGACAGTCTTTACGGATAATCCGAAAAAAAAGGAGGCGGAACCGCCTCCTTTTTCGGATCGGACTGTGATTACAGGCCGAGGCTTGCCTTGGCCTGGTTGGCCAGTTGGGCAAATGCCGGCTTGTCAAACACAGCCAGGTCAGCCAGAACCTTACGATCGACTTCGATCGAGGCCTTCTTCAGACCATTCATGAAACGGCTGTAGGTCAGACCCAGTTCACGCGACGCTGCGTTGATACGAGCGATCCACAGGGTACGGAACTGACGCTTGCGCTGACGACGGTCACGGTACTGGTATTGACCGGCCTTCATCACCGCCTGCTTGGCGATACGGTATACGTTCTTACGACGACCGCGGTAACCCTTGGCCAGTTTCAGAACTTTCTGGTGGCGAGCGCGCGCCGTTACACCACGTTTAACGCGAGGCATAGTCTATTCTCCTTATGCGTAGGGCAGCATGGCTCGGACCGATGCGACGTCCGAGGCGTTAACGGTTTCCGGACCGCGCAGTTGGCGCTTCGACTTGGTCGTCTTCTTGGTCAGGATGTGGCGCTTGAATGCGTGGCCGCGCTTGATGCTGCCGCTGCCACGAACGCGGAAACGCTTGGCTGCGCCGCTCTTCGTCTTCATCTTGGGCATGTATATGCTCCTTTATGTCATGTCATCAGGTGGGCTCCGACGGAACCTCTTGTTAACCCAATGCCACTTGTAATGACCCGGCTGCTTGCGCAACCCAGTCAATCCTGCTGAAACCGCAACCGCTTAAGAAACTTAGGCAGCTGCCGTTTCGTTCTGTTCGTCTTTCGCCTTCGGTTTGGCGCCTGCCGGGGCCTTCTTGACCGGGGCAATGACCATCACCATCTGGCGACCTTCCATCTTGGGCATCTGCTCGACCGAGCCGATGTTCTCAAGATCTGCTTTCACACGTTCCAGCTGGCGCATCCCGAATTCCTGATGCGACAACTCACGACCACGGAAGCGCAGGGTCACTTTGACCTTGTCGCCTTCACCCAGGAAGCGCAGCATATTGCGCATCTTGATCTGGTAGTCGTTTTCGTCCGTACCCGGCCGCAGCTTGATTTCCTTGACCTGAACCTGCTTCTGCTTCAGCTTGGCTTCATGCTGGCGCTTGGCTTCCTGATACTTGAACTTGCCGTAATCCATGATACGGCAGACCGGCGGCGAAGCCGTCGGTGCGATTTCAACCAGATCCAGTTCGGCTTGTTCAGCCTGCGCTAGCGCGTCGCGAATAGAAACCACGCCGAGCTGTTCGCCTTCGGGCCCAAGCAGGCGCACCTGCGGGGTTGTGATTTCCTCATTGAGGCGGTTCGACTTCGGAAGAGCTATGACCGATACTCCTTAATTCAATAAAAACGAACCGCGCTTACCGGTAGGCTTCAACGTCTGCTTTCAGACGCTCGATCAGCTCTGAAACAGGCATCTGTCCCAGGTCCTGACCCCCACGGGTTCGCACGGCCACGAGACCGGCTTCTTTTTCCTTGTCGCCAACGACAAGTTGGTAAGGCAGCCGGTTAACGCTATGTTCCCGAATTTTATAGGTAATTTTCTCATTACGCAAATCGGCTTCCGCGCGGAAGCCAGCAGCGTGCAACTGATCGACCACCGCCTGGGCGTAATCGGCCTGTTTTTCCGAAATATTCAGGATGACGGCCTGCACCGGCGCCAACCAGGTCGGCAGCGCACCCGAGTGGTTTTCGATCAGAATACCAATGAAGCGCTCCAGCGAGCCGAGGATGGCCCGGTGCAGCATGACCGGCACGCGACGCGTATTGTCTTCAGCCACATATTCAGCACCCAGGCGGCCGGGCATCGAGAAATCCACCTGCATGGTGCCGCACTGCCAGGAGCGGCCAATGGCGTCTTTAATGTGGAATTCGATCTTCGGGCCATAGAAGGCGCCCTCGCCCGGCAGCTCCGTCCATTCCAGACCGGAAGCCCGCAGACCGGCACGCAGCGCGGCTTCTGCCTTGTCCCAGATTTCGTCGGAACCGACGCGGCCTTCCGGACGCAGTGCCAGCTTGACGGCAACTTCGGTAAAACCGAAATCGGCATACACCTGTTTAACCAGCGCATTGAAGGCCGTGACTTCGGCCTCGATCTGGTCTTCGGTACAGAAGACGTGGCCGTCATCCTGAACAAAACCACGCACACGCATCAGGCCATGCAAGGCACCCGACGATTCATTGCGGTGGCAGGAACCGAATTCACCATAGCGCAGCGGCAACTCACGGTACGAGCGCATACCGGCATTGAACACCTGCACGTGACCCGGGCAGTTCATCGGCTTTAACGCGTAGTGGCGCTTTTCCGACTCGGTCGTGAACATGTTCTCGTGATAGTGATCCCAGTGACCGGACTTCTCCCAGAGGGAGCGATCCAGAATCTGCGGGCAACGCACTTCCTGATAGCCGTTGTCGCGATACACGCGGCGCATGTATTGCTCGACTTCCTGCCAGACGGCCCAACCCTTGGGGTGCCAGAACACCAGACCCGGGGCTTCGTCCTGCATGTGGAACAGATCCAGCGCACGGCCCAGACGGCGGTGGTCGCGTTTTTCGGCCTCTTCCAGCATATGGAGGTAGCCATCCAAATCTTCTTTTTTCGCCCAGGCCGTGCCGTACACACGCTGCAGCTGTTCGTTCTTGGGGTCGCCACGCCAATAGGCGCCGGCAATCTTCATCAGCTTGAAGTGCTTGAGCTTGCCGGTCGATGGCACGTGCGGGCCACGACAGAGATCGATAAAATCGCCTTCGCGATACAGCGACACGTCCTGATCCTGCGGAATCGCCGCAATCAGCTCGGCCTTGTAACGCTCGCCCTGCCCTTCGAAAAACTTGACGGCATCATCACGCGACCAGACCTCACGGGTGACCGGAATGTCCTTCTTGGCCAGCTCAGCCATGCGCTTTTCAATCGCAGCCAGATCTTCCGGCGTAAACGGACGCGAGTACGCAAAATCGTAGTAGAAACCGTTATCAACGGTCGGTCCGATGGTGACCTGCGCTTCGGGATATAGCTCTTTCACCGCGTAAGCCAGCAAGTGCGCCGTCGAGTGACGAATCAGCTCCAGGCCTTCCGGGTCCTTGTCGGTAATGATGGCCAGCGGCGAATCGGTCTCGATCAGATAGCTGGTATCAACCAGCTTATCGCCAACACGGCCACCCAGAGCGGCACGGGCCAGGCCAGCGCCAATACTGGCGGCCACGTCCAGCACCGTTACGGGCTGGGGGTAGTCACGCTGGGAACCATCGGGAAGCGTAATAACGGGCATCTTGAGCTCGCAGTCGTATAGCAAACAGGCAAATAAACAAGTCAACCAACACAAAAGCAAAAAGCCAGAGCAGCTGGCCGGGGTCGCGATGATTGCGATATTCGGCGAATCTGACTCTGGCTTCAGTTCTGAATTCGTTGGTAGGCGCGATTGGACTCGAACCAACGACCCCCACCATGTCAAGGTGGTGCTCTAACCAGCTGAGCTACGCGCCTACTGCAAGGAGCCGAACTATACAGACATCCTCAGGGCTTTGCAAGCCCGTCGTCACATCTTGTTCACGGGGCCATCAATAAGAATTTGCCAATCCCTAGCCCCAGCCATACCAACATCAGCAGCAGGCATACCAGCGTATCGCGCCGACAAGTGGAGGCACGGGGAAACAGCGCTCGACCCACTGAACGCACCGGTCGCAACAGAAAATCAAACAGTCGTAGCACCCCATTGGTGCCGCCCGAGGCGCCGGCCAGCAAGGCCAGCACGCCCCGCCCTATCAACAGCCAGAGCGCCAGCTCCAGCACTGCACGGGCCGCGGCAAAGACCATCAGCCAGGTCATTGCTCATCCACGCCGAACTGCCGATCCAGGCGATTCATCAGATGCGCATAAACACCGATCAGCACCAGATAGACAATGACAGCCCCCTGGGCTCCCATCAAGTAGCCTAAGGGCAAACCGAACAGCGTAAAGCGATTCAACTGTTCGGAAAAAAAAGGCGCCACAAAAGTCACCAGGAACCACACACCCAGCAAGACACCGGTGAGACCCAGCGTCTTGAACCAGTACCGACGTTGCTGCTGCCGTAGCTCTCCACTATCCGGCATGGCGTCCTCCTTGACCAGGCTGCAGATCGTTGCGTTCACGGATATACAAAAGACGGGGATAACGCAGACGCTCGATAAACTGCTGGCTTTCCGGCCCCGGCGGCCGGGTCATGAGGCTGACGATGGCATTGATTGCAAAACCAATCGGCACCCCGAAAATGCCGGCAGCCGCCGGATCAATACCGAACCACGGCTCCATGCCGATGCCGTACCAGGCCAGCAAAGGAATGCTGTCGAACTTAACCCGGGCAATGTAGTACACGGTGACGGCCAGCCCGGCAAACATGCCCGCCAACGCGCCCTGGCGATTGGCCCGTGGCCAGAAAACACCCAGCACCAGCGCCGGAAACAAGGCAGAGCCGGCAATGGAAAACGCCCAGGCCACCATATCCACAATCGATGCTGGCCGCTGTACCGCAATGGCTGCCGCCAGAATCGCCATGCCTACCATGACGGATTTGGACACAATGAGCCGCCAGGATGATGACGCATCCGGGCGCAGCATCTTGAAATAGATGTCGTGCGACAAGGCCGATGTAATCGATAGCAGCAAGCCTTCCGAGGTTGAAAGGGCAGCCGCCAGGCCTCCGGCCGCCACCATGCCGGAGATCACATACGGCAGACCAGCGATTTCCGGTGTCGCCAGAACAATGACATCAGGGTTAATGGTCAACTCCGCCCATTGGAGAATATGGTCATGGTTGATATCGTCAATTGATACGAGGCCGATCTTGGTCCAGGCATTCACCCAGCTCGGCAAAGACTCGATCGGTACCCCGATCGTATGTTGCAGGACGTCCAGCTTAACGAACACTGCATAGGCAGGCGCCAGCAGATAGACCAAAGCCACAAAGAACAGCGACCAGAAGACCGAACGCCGTGCCTGACTGACGCTGGCAATACTATAATAACGCATCAAAAGATGGGGCAACGATGCCGTACCGATGGTCAGACAGAATACCAGGGCCAGAAAATTAGCCCGGCTATGGCCCTCTTCCGGCAGTGCGAACGGCTTCAGATCCGACACCGGCATCTCCGCACGGCGCCGGGCGTCTTTCAGTTCATGCCGCCAACTGGCATGGGCTTCGTTTGGTGTGGCCGGTAAGGCGCGCCGCTCACGCTCCATTTGCACAATGTCACGCACCGATGCGTCGGTGGCTTTCATGTGCTCGATTTTTTCATTCAGCCGGGCCCGCTCAGCCGCCAGTGATTGGGGCAATTGGTCAATCTGCCGCTGCAGACGCTCGGCCTTCTGCGCATAGAGTGCCCGTACGCCAACTTCTTCCGGGCGATTGAAGACCTCATCCTCCAGACTCACTAGCTGGTGCATGGCCGACGCGTAGAGGACCGGCGGTGCCGGTATGCCGGTGCGATCAAAGGAAAGAATGGTGATCGGTGTGATGTAGGCGATCAGCAGGATTGCATATTGCGCCGCCTGTGCATGTAGCAGCGCCCGCATCCCCCCCAGAAACGAACAGACGAGCACACCCGCCAACCCCAGATAGACGCCGATTTCAAACTGTAGGGTAATAAACCGGCTGGTAATCAGCCCCACGCCATAGACCTGCGCAACGACATAAACGAGCGATGCCAGAATCACTGCCATGGCGCCGGCCAGACGGATACCCTGACCACCGTAACGCGCCGCGAGAAAATCCGGCAGCGTGTACTGGCCGAATTTTCTGAGGTAGGGCGCCAGCAGCAACGCCAATAGCACATAGCCACCTGTCCAGCCAATGACGAAGGCCAGGCCCTGATAGCCCGATTGATAGAGCGCACCGGCCAGACCAATAAAGGATGCGGCGGACAACCAGTCAGTCCCGGCGGACATCCCGGAATACATCGCCGAAACCCGGCGCCCAGCCACAAAGTATTCGGCCACATCTGACGTGCGCGTAAATAACCCCACCAGAGAGAACACCAGGAGTGTCAGCAGCAGAAAGCTGTAGCCAATCCAGCGCTGGCTCATGCCTCGCTGCTCCAGCCAGGCAAGAATTAGCACTGCCACCGTAAAGCCCAGTGCGAATAGCCCAACAAAGACGGCCGGTCCGTAGGCACCCAGCAGTAGACGTAGTCGGTTTGGCATTAACCCGTCTAGATCCGGTAGGTCAGTTTTAGCCGCTGCTGCAGCCGCTTGGCCTGCTTTAGACCTTCGCGCAATACCGCTTCATCGTAGGTGCTCAGCTCTTCCGGATGCAGGTGGTTATCCGGTGTCTTACCCGCGGCAATGGCACGTTGCTGATGGGCCAGACGCAAACGTTGCAGATCCGACATGGCTTGCAATGCTGCTGACACGTCCAGCGGGGTCATACCGAATTTCTCACCCGCCGCTTCAAAGCGTGTCCGGGTACTTGCGGAATCGACCCCATACGCCAGGCCGATAATGCGCGCCACATCGACAAAGATACGGATGCCGTATTTTTTGATATCCACGAACTTCTCGTTGCCCTCTTTCTCCATCACCACGTCCCCGGTAAAACCAATCGGTGGCTCGGCCGCCAGGGCATTGGTCGCCATCAGACGTAAAAAGGTTTCGGCATTCGGCGCCCACTTCACGAGCATGTCTCGCAACGGCTTGACCAATGAGAAGTCACCGTACAGGGGTCGGACATCAAAGAAGATCGAGGCATTGAGCAACGCAGATGGCTCCGGCTTGTGGATCCAGTCGAAGAACAGACCTTTCCATTCATCCTCTGAGCGGCACCAGGCCGGGTTACCCGCCATGATGTCGCCCGAGCAGAGGGTAAAACCGCACTCGGCGAGACGCTGATTTACTTTCTGGGCAAAGGGGAGGAATACATTACGCAACAACGTGGCTTCGTGTTCATCCGATGCCGAAAAGACCAGACCGTTATCCTGATCGGTCACCAGCGTTTGTTCATGACGACCTTCCGACCCCAGACTAATCCAGCACCAATTCGCCGCCGGCAAGCGTGCCTCTTCTGCCGACAAAGCCACGACCCGCGCCGCCAGGCAATCATTCAACCACGACACGGCATAAGTGGTTAATGCTCCACCCAGGCCGGCACCGAGGAAAGACTCATCAATGCGGCGCGCTTCTTCCGCGTAAATTATCAGAGTTTCGAAGCTGTCTGCCACCTCGATCTTGCGGGACAATTCCAATGCGCGGTTGACCGCAAAGTTGTTCTGACCAAACTGATTCATATCAATACTTCACCTGGGCAAAATAGGTTTTTTGAGAAGCGTCCAGCGCCTGCCGTAATGTGACGACCCCCTGCTCGGCCAACGCCGGCAGCAGCTTGAGAAAAACCTGTGCTGTTGCGGTGGCATCCGCCAGGGCATTATGACGCTGATCCATTTCGATCCCGAGGCGCTGCATGATCGCCTCCAGGCTGTGACTCTGCTGATTCGGATGCGCCACGGCCGAGAGCAGCAGCGTATCCAGAACCGGCTGGTCAAAACGGATGCCCAGCGGATCTTCTTTCAACTCAAGGAATCGCATGTCGAACGCGACATTGTGGCCAACCAGTACGGTATCGGCACAGAAATCATGAAAGGCTGGCAGTACCAGATCAATCGTCGGCTGTCCCAGCAACATGCTGTCGGTAATGCCATGAATCGCAATACTGGCCGCCTTTAACGGGCAACGCGGGTCCACCAGCTGGTCAAAGTGTTCCTGCTGCAGCGGTCGACCATTGAGAATGCGCAAAGCACCAATCTGAATGATCTCGTCACCATTGGCCGGCTCCAGGCCTGTCGTTTCCGTATCGAAAACGGTGTATACCAGTTCAGCCAGCGGCTGATCCAGATCCACCTGGCCCATCGGACGATCAAATAGATCGAAATCATAGTACTCAGGGCGATTCGAACCTGACTGACGCACGGCCTGGATAGAAACATCGTGATCCGGCGTCGCACGGGGCAGCAACAGGCGAATCGATGCGGGCGCCGTCGGACGCTGGCGCTGATACCAGATCTCGCCGGCATGACGATCCAGAATCTCACGGAGCGTCGGCGGATTCACACCATGGTCCTGACGCATGGGCTCGATTTCCCAGGACAGTACGGTCTCCGTTGACATCGACAAACCAATCCAGACCAAATCGATGTGGACGAAACGATCATCCGAAGCCAGTTTTAGCCCGAAGGAACGAACATCCCCCGCTTCTTCTATACGTGTCGCCAGATAGGTCAGTGCGCTGACCAGGGAGAAACTGTCCGCACGGATCCACAACGGATCTAGAGTGGCGGTATCCACATCCACCGGCAGTTTCAAGCGTTCCTGAATGCGGCGACCAGCGGCCTCAATCACATCCGCAGCCAGCATGTCATCCAGTGGCCAGTGCTGGCGCAGCGTATCGGCCAGTGTATCCAACGTGTCATCCAGCCGCTGGCTCATACGGGTGACTTCAGAGGCCAGCACCGCCACAAAGCGCTCCCGGTCTTCGGGCGACATATCCGGGCTATCCGCCAGCATCTCCACCGCCGCCCGCAGGGTACCCAGCGATGCTCGACTACCCTCGGTCAGTGTGCCCAGCACCATATCTCGCTTGGCTTCCTGCTCCAGTACGCGCGTAATGTTCTCAATCAGCAGGATGTACCCCGAGGCGATTGGGTGCGCCGATGCGTCCTGTTGCTGGCGCAACACGGGGGCAATCTGCACTCGAATCAGTTGCCCGCCATCCGTCGTCGTCACAAAATTGGCCACCGGATGGCGATTGCCACGCTCCAGCTGGAGGCGGATGGTTTCCCGGGCGTAATCAACCTGGCTGGTTTCGAGAATCGAGCTGATCGAACGGCCCAGACCAATGAGCGCACCGCTGGAAACCGAGGTCGGCCCCTTGGCCAGCGACTCGAACATGAAACGCGCGCGGTTGTTATAGAGCAGAATCCGTCCGTCCAGATTACAAACCACCACGGCTTGAGCCAGTTCCGACATGAGTGCCGCCAAGCGGTTCTTCTCTTCTTCCACATTAGCCTTGGCTTTGGCGACCTGGGTTTCCACATCATCAATGTAGGCATCCCGCTGGGTTGCCAGATCATTGATCGCCCGCACCAGCTCACGCAGCTCCGGCGGCCCGTCTTCGGTAATGCGGAATGAACGGTTGGAACCGAGCATCAGGCGCAACTCTTCCACCATGGCCGCCATGCCGGTGACGTAACGGTTGAAGAGACGGCGAATAAGCACCAGCCCAAGCACAAACCCGGTTGCGGTCAGCATACCGCCCAGCGGCACCTGCGGTAACAGGTGCTCGACAAGCACTTCGCGCATACCGGGGGAGGCCCCCAGCCAGATCAGCAGTGACGTTAGTAGAAACGGACCGGTCATCAACAGACCCAGAACCACCACCGCCAGTACGAAACGCCACTTTGCCGTGAGATCACGCAGAAACATCAGACTTCACCATTCATTCAAATCATATGAGAGACCCGCATATTCAATGCGGTCAGGCTGGAAGTAACTCGCGAATCCTGGCCACCAGATCCTTGGTCGAAAAAGGTTTCAGCATATAGGCATCGGCGCCCAGCGCCAGACCTTTTGCCTGCTCGGTCTCCCGCCCCTTGGCGGTGAGCATGATGATCCGGATGTTGCTCAGCGAGGCATCCGAACGCAGGATTTCGCAGACCTCAAAACCCGATTTTTTGGGCATCATCACATCGAGTAATACCAAGTCGGGCATGAAACCCCGCACCTTTTCCAGCGCCACATCACCGTCATTGGCCGTTTCAGTAACAAAGCCCTCTTTCTTCAACAGAAATTCGAGAGACATGACAATGTTCGGCTCATCATCAACAATCAGAATCTTGTGGCTCATAAATGGCTCCTTCAGAAAATGCTGTCAGATGACAACATCATGATCTCTTGCCAGCGGCAAGGTAAAGAGGAATGTGGAACCGGTCACAACCGATCCCTCTTGCTCCGGATGTGCGGCACCCGCACTTTCAACCCACAGTCTGCCACCGAAATGTTCGACAATTTCGCGGCTGATGGGTAAACCCAAACCCGTACCCTGTGGCTTGTCTGTCATGGTATTGCCGCCCTGACGGAAGCGCTCGAAAATAATCGGCTGGTATTCCTCAGCAATACCCGGTCCATTGTCCTGCACGCTGACACGTGCAAAACCGGCGTCATGCGACAACGTCATGCGGATGAGGCCAATGACGGGTGGCACAAACTTGACGGCATTCGACAACAGATTAATCACCACCTGCTTCAGACGATCCCGGTCCACATCCACCCAGACTGGATGACCATCATCCGGCAACTCCAGTGTAAACACGGTGCCCTTGTCGCGGAAGAGCTGGCCCACCGATTCTGCCGTGGATTGCAGCAGCGGCGCCAGATCTAGCCGTTCGACATCCCAATCAACCCGGCCGGATTCCAACTTGGCAAAATCCAGAATCTGGTTGATGAGCCGAGTCAGACGCTCGGCTTCACCGACGATAATGCCGAGAAAGCGTGTCCGGTCATCGGCGGCCATCTCCGGATCATCGTGCAGCATTTCCGAAAAGGCACGAATCGATGTCAACGGTGTACGCAGCTCGTGCGTGACGGTGGACATGAAATCATCTTTCAAGCGATCCAGTTCCATCAGCTTGTCATTCGCCTGACGCAACTCTCGGGTGGCCGCCTCGAGCTCGGCCGATTTGCGCTCCAGCTCCTTGGAGTGTGCACGAACCTGGGATGCCTCATCAAGAATATTGAGCACTTCATCCAGGCCCAGCTCTTCTTCCTGTACCACCGAGCTGACCATGACGTGCGCACTGGCCGAGCCAATCGTACCAGCCAGCTGTGTCTCGGCAAACATCACAAAATCGGCGTCTGCCTGCAGGTTGGCCAGCTTGGCAATGCCCTTGTTTCTGGCATAGCGCTGCAAACGGCTCTGCGCCTGACGCGGCCCGAGAAAGCGTTTGAGCAGCTCGATCAGTGCATCGGCGGACGCAGTACCGCGCCAGATGCGCGGGGCAATTTCACCCGAGCGCTGCACATCAACAAACTGGCTGGCAATGGCCGCTTCACTGGCATTCTGCCGGGTTATCGTCGACACGATGACGTATGCACCCAGATTAAAAAACAGGCTCCAGAACAAGGTATGTGATATCGGGTCCAGACTGCTCATACCAAACAGGCGGTGAGCTGCCAGCCAGGAAATACCAGCCGGTCCTTCCAGCAGAAAACCGCTGTCGATCCAGCCGGATTTAGCAAACGAAGGCAGCAATGCCGTGTAGAGCCACACCGTAAATCCGAGGCCGAGTCCCGCATAAGCCCCCAGGCGGTTACCATCTTTCCAGTACAGGCCACCCAGCATGGCCGGTGCGAACTGCGCCACGGCCAGGAAGGAAATCAGACCAATCGAAACCAGCGCATAGGCCTCGCCGGCCCCCCGGTAATACAGATACCCCAGCAACAGCAGAAACACGATGGTGCTGCGCCGGATCAGCATGATGATGCCTGACAAATCCGTGCGCTTGGCGAAATCAAAGCGCCCACGCAGCAGAATCGGCATCACCAGATCATTGGATACCATCGTCGCCAGGGCAATGGTTTCCACGATCACCATGCCCGTAGCGGCAGACAATCCACCCAGAAAAGCCAGCAAGGCCATGGTGGGATTACCTTCACGCAAGGGGAGTGTCAACAACAGCGTATCGGCCTCGAAAGGTTGACCGTCAAAGTGAATCAGCCCGGCCAGGGCAATGGGCAGCACAAAGATATTGATCAGCAGCAGGTACAGCGGAAACAGCCATACAGCGCGGCGCATATGGGTCTCATCCACATTCTCCACAACCGTAATCTGAAACTGACGCGGCAGCAGCAGAATCGCCAGCCCCGAGAGCAGGGTCAGCGCAAACCAGTTACCGAAATTGATCGACTCGGGCTGCAAGAGGTCGCGGATGTGCGGTAGCGCTTCTGCCCGGCTGAAAAGATCACCGAACCCGTCGTTGAGTCCCCACACCACATAAACGCCCAGAGCAATAAAAGCCGCCAGTTTCAACAGGGACTCAAAGGCCACTGCCAGGACCATGCCTTCGTGACGCTCAGTCACATCCAGATGCCGCGTACCGAATAGAATGGTGAACACCGCGAGAATAATGGCAATAATCGCGGTCGAATCAGGCATGAAGGCCAGGGATTCCAACGCGTCCGGAATCAGGGCCTCAGGATCATCAGGAAAGAGAATCTTGAGGCTATAGGCAATCGCTTTAAGCTGCAGCGCGATATACGGAATGATGCCGATCACGGCAATCACCGTGACCAGGCCGGCCAGCAGCTGGCTTTTGCCATACCGTGCGGCAATAAAGTCGGCGATGGAAGTCAGACGTAACCGTTTGCTGACACGAATCATCTTGAGGATGACCGTCGCAAACAGGAACATGATGGTCGGTCCCAGATAGATAGTCAGGAAGCTGAAACCACCCGTCGTCGCTCGTCCAACGCTGCCGTAGAAAGTCCAGGAGGTACAGTAGACGGCAATCGCCAGTGCATAGACCGTGGAGGTAATGACTGATCGCCCGGCATCCGCACGGCGATCACCGAAACGCGCCACGGCAAAGAGGGAGGCCAGATAGGCAAAGGTTGCAATGGCAACGAACCAAGTGTCGATCATAACTCGGATGACTCCGACTGACGACGGAATGCGCTGGATTGGGCGGGCTCGGCAACGCGCCTGGCAATCACGATCAGCACCAGCCACACACCGAACAGAACGACATACAGCGTCGGCAAATCACCGATATGGCCCCGATAGAGGGAAAGCAGTGGAAAGTTGAAAACAATCAACGCCAGGCAACCGGCAATACCCAGCTTCAACAGTGTCTTCTGTAGTGCCTTTGGCATGATTGCTCCTACCTAAAAAGAAAAACCGGCGCAGTTACCCACGCCGGCTCCTCTGTCTTTACGACCTGAACGAGTGAAGCACTCATCCGGTTTTGTCCGCCGATTCTGACGATCAGCTGTAATTCAGGCAAACCCATAGGTTCACCCGATGAAGAACCACCCTCCTCCGTAAAGCCAAGTCGTTCTTCATGCCGGGGCGTTATGACACCCCCGGCATCCTGCCAACTGGATCAACCCTTGAGTTGTTCCAGAATGTGCGGGTTTTCAAGCGTCGAGGTGTCCTGCGTGACTTCTTCGCCCTTAGCCAGCGAGCGAAGCAGACGACGCATGATCTTGCCGGAACGGGTCTTCGGTAGGTTGTCACCGAAGCGGATGTCTTTCGGCTTGGCGATCGGTCCGATCTCTTTACCAACGAAGTCAGACAGCTCTTTGATGACCCGCTTGGCATCGTCGCCGGTCGGGCGAGCGCCCTTCAGAACGACGAAGGCCACGATGGCTTCACCGGTCAGATCATCCGGGCGACCCACCACAGCAGCTTCTGCCACCAGCGGGTTAGCAACCAGTGCCGATTCGATTTCCATGGTGCCCATGCGGTGACCCGACACGTTCAGCACGTCATCGATACGACCCGTAATGGTGAAGTAACCATTATTGGCGTCACGGATGGCACCATCACCAGCCAGGTAGAGCTTGCCGCCCAGATCTTCCGGGAAATAAGACTTCTTAAAGCGATCCGGATCACCCCAGACCATACGAATCATCGACGGCCAAGGTTTCTTGACAACCAGAATACCGCCCTGACCCCAAGGCACTTCATTACCGGTTTCGTCAACCACAGCAGCCTGGATACCCGGGAACGGCAGGGTGCAGGAACCCGGCACCAGCGGCGTTGCACCCGGCATCGGCGTGATCATGTGGCCACCGGTTTCGGTCTGCCAGAAGGTATCAACGATCGGGCAGCGGCTACCACCGACGTTCTCGTAGTACCACTCCCAAGCCGTCGGGTTGATCGGCTCACCCACCGAACCCAACAGGCGCAGGCTCGACAGATCGTATTTCTTCGGATGCACGGCCGGATCGGTGTCTGATGCCTTGACCAGCGAACGGATCGCCGTCGGCGCCGTGTAGAAAATGCTGACTTTGTGCTTCTGGATCATGTCCCAGAAACGACCGGCATTCGGGAATGTCGGGATACCTTCGAAGACCACTTCGGTGCCACCGCAAGCCAACGGGCCGTAGGTGATGTAGGTATGACCCGTCACCCAACCAATATCGGCCGTACACCAGAAAATGTCTTCCTTCTTCAAATCGAAGGTGTAGAGCATGGTCAGCATGGCGTGCAGCAGGTAACCACCGGTCGAGTGCTGAACACCCTTCGGCTTACCCGTCGAACCCGAGGTGTAGAGCAGGAACAGGGGATGTTCTGCCTCAACCCATACTGGCTCACACTGATCCGACTGCTTGTTGACGATATCGTCAGCCCAAACGTCGCGACCAGCCGTCATGTTGACTTCTGTACCCGTGCGCTTGAATACCAGAACACTCTTACACGAATCACAACCACCCATACCAAAGGCTTCGTCGGCGATGGCCTTCAGGGGCAACGCCTTACCACCACGGAACTGACCATC
>CAYLWV010000025.1:0-18736 GCA_964387485.1 uncultured Dechloromonas sp.
TTTCCGACATCTTGCGATCCAGATGGATCTCCATGTTGCCGGTGCCCTTGAATTCTTCATAGATCACATCGTCCATGCGGCTGCCGGTATCGATCAGGGCGGTAGCGATAATCGTCAGGGAGCCGCCTTCCTCGATGTTACGGGCCGCACCGAAGAAGCGCTTCGGCTTTTGCAGGGCATTGGCATCCACACCGCCCGACAGCACCTTGCCGGAAGCAGGCTGGACAGTGTTGTAGGCACGGGCAAGACGGGTGATCGAATCGAGCAGAATCACCACATCCTTCTTGTGCTCGACCAAGCGCTTGGCTTTCTCAATCACCATCTCGGCGACTTGTACGTGACGTACGGGTGGTTCGTCAAAGGTCGAGGCAATCACTTCGCCGCGCACGGAGCGCTGCATTTCGGTCACTTCTTCCGGACGTTCATCGATCAGCAGTACGATCAGTACCACATCCGGGTGGCTGGCGGTAATGGCGTGCGCAATGTTCTGCAGCATGACCGTCTTACCGGATTTCGGCGAGGCGACCAGCAGACCACGTTGTCCCTTACCGATTGGCGCCACCATGTCGATGATGCGCGATGTCAGGTTTTCTTCGGTTTTGCTGTCACGTTCCAGACGCAGCGGTTGGTTCGGATGCAGCGGTGTCAGATTTTCGAACAGAATCTTGTTCTTGCAGGCATCCGGCGCTTCGCCGTTGATGCGGTCGACCTTGGTCAGGGCAAAGTAGCGCTCGCCCTCACGCGGCATCCGGATTTCGCCTTCCACGGTATCCCCGGCGCGCAGGTTGTAGCGGCGCATTTGCGAAGGCGAGACGTAGATATCGTCGGAGCTGGCCAGATAGGAGGATTCCGGCGAACGCAGAAAGCCGTAGCCTTCCTGCATCACTTCCAAACAGCCGTCACCCCAGATGGTTTCACCGGATTTGGCGTGCTCTTTGAGCAGGGCAAAGATCAGTTCCTGTTTGCGCAGGCGGTTGGCGTGTTCGATACCCGCCGTGGTGGCCATGTCAATCAGATGGCTGACATGCTTTGACTTGAGTTCGGAGAGATGCATAGAAATGATGTGCGGGAAAAATGGATCTTCTGTCACAGTGGCGCACATTGTGTGCAAGATGTTTGTGAGCGGAAGAGAGACGCTTGTCTTCAAGCGGCAGGCGATCAACGTCGATGTCGGTTTAATCGCAGTCTGGCCGGAGTTGCTCCGTCAGATTGAGAACAGGTCTTGCTGAGGTACGACAGATAATGCAGGTGCTGTAGGTAAAGCGGGGTGGAATGCATCCGCATCCCACCCGTTAAATCTTACAGGTGGCCGTCCAGGAAGGCAACCAGTTGCGACTTAGAGAGCGCACCCACCTTGGTGGCTTCGACCGAGCCGTTCTTGAACAGCATCAGTGTCGGAATACCACGTACGCCAAACTGGGCCGGCGTCTGCTGGTTCTCATCAATATTGATCTTGGCGACTTTGACTTTGCCGGCGTATTCCTTGGCAATATCGTCCAGAATCGGAGCGATCATTTTGCAGGGACCACACCATTCGGCCCAGAAGTCGAGCAGGACGGGTTCGGACGAGTTGATCACATCGTCGGCGAAAGAACTGTCAGATACGTGGACAATATGTTCGCTCATAGCGCATTGCCTCAAAGGAATAAGTGAATAAGGAATCCGTAATATGCCTGTTTGTGTGCAACGACACAAGACAGACGTGCGCAGTTTGCCGCAAGACGGCATAATGGGCAAGATGTTGTTCTGAAAGTTATTCAATCTCGAGGAAAGTCATGACGTACGTTGTTACGGATAACTGCATCAAGTGCAAATACACCGATTGCGTGGATGTGTGCCCGGTGGACTGCTTCCATGAAGGCCCCAACTTCCTGGTCATCGACCCGGACGAGTGTATCGATTGCACGCTGTGTGTGGCTGAATGCCCGGCAGAAGCCATTTATGCCGAAGATGACGTCCCGGCAGGGCAGGAAAACTTTATTGCACTGAATGCCGAACTGGCTAAAAACTGGCCGGTGATTTCCGAACGCAAGGATCCGCTGCCGGATGCTGATACATTTAATGGTCAGGCCGGTAAACTGGCTGATCTGGAACGCTAATTACAGGAATTTGTAGAGCATGCTGGTTAAGGAAATACTTAAACTCAAGGGCAATGTCCTGTTTACCACCCATTCAGGCGCCAGCCTGGCGAAAACCATTGATGCACTCACTGAGCACGATGCCGGTTCGCTGGTGGTGATGGATGGTGGTGAAATGACAGGCCTGGTCACCTTCCGCGAAGTGCTGCAAGCTGTGGCCAAGACCAAGGGTGACCTGTCGGTGATGACCGTGGCTGATTTTAAAGTCCACAACCCGGTGGTTGCTCGTCCCGATATGCCGATTGAAGCCGTGCGTGAGTTGCTGGTTAGCCATCACCAGCGTTACGTACCGGTGATGGATGGCAAAGTCCTGATGGGCGTGGTTTCGTTCATGGACGTGGCAAAGGCCGTGCTCGATGAACAGGGCTTCGAGAATCGTATGCTCAAAAACTTCATCAAAAACTGGCCGGCAGAAGACGCCAACGACTAAGTTTTTAGTCGATTGGCGTTGGCGATCAGTACCGCCAGCACACAAGAGGCCATCCGTGTTTCGGCATTGTCGGCCCGTGATGTCAGAATAATCGGCACGCGGGCGCCCAGCACAATGCCGGCCGGTACAGCGCTGGCCAGATATTCCAGCTGTTTGGCCACCATGTTGCCGGATTCGAGATCCGGCACGACCAGAATATCGGCCATACCAGCCACCGCCGACTTGATGCCTTTGGTCTGAGCGGCTTCGAGCGAGATGGCATTATCAAAGGCCAGGGGGCCGTCCAGAATGCCGCCTTTGATCTGGCGACGATCCGCCATTTTGCACAGGGCGGCAGCATCCAGCGTTGATTGAATCTTCGGGTTGACCGTTTCTACTGCCGACAGAATGGCCACGCGGGGCTCCGGCGTGCCCAGAATATGCGCGAGATCAATCGCATTCTGGATGATGTCGGCCTTGGCCATCAGATCCGGATAGATATTGATGGCCGCATCGGTAATCAGTAATGGTTTGGCGTAGGTCTGCACATCCATGCGGAATACGTGCGACAGTCGGCGTGCCGTCCGTAGGCCGGTGGTGCGATCCACCACGGCACTCATCAGTTCATCCGTATGCAGGCTGCCTTTCATCAGGGCATCCGCTTCACCCTTCCGCACCAGTTCAACGGCGATGCGTGCCGATTCCTGGCTGTAAGGTGTGTCCACGATACGGTAAGCGCTGATGTCAAACCCGAGGGTGTGGGCTACCTGCTGTATGCGTGCTGCCGGGCCAACAAGAATCGGGCAGATCAGACCGCGCGCAGCAGCGAGCAGGGCGCCTTTCAGCGATTCTTCGTCACAAGGGTGCACCACGGCGGTGGCCACTGGGTCCAGGCCATCGGCCTGGGCCAGAAAGCGTTGAAAACGCTCGTCACGATTAGACAGCATGGCTTCAGGCACACACAAACGCTTGCGAATGATCTTTTCGTGAGGCGCTAATACTTCCAGCGTGCCAGTCACGGCACGCAAGCCATTGGCCAGGGTTACTTCGGCATCAAACAGTACATGTTGTGTCCGTTCGTATTTGCGTTCGACCGTGATCTTGAAGTTGACGGTATCGCCGACGGTCACCGGGCGCAGATAACGCAGGTTCTGATCGACGAGAATGGTGCCGAGACCGGGGAGTTCACTCCCCAGCAAGTTGACCAGCATGGCGCCGGACCACATGCCATGAGCAACGACTTCCCGATAAATACTGTTGTCCGCGAACTCCGGGTCCAGCATGGAGGGATTGGCATCGCCGGTGGCTGCGGCAAAGAGCCGCAGATCGTCGATGGTCACCGTTTTCGTAATGGCGGCACTGTCACCCACCTTCAGTTCACTGAAGGGATGATTTTCAACGGTGCTGCCACAGAATTTATCGAAGTTGAGTGCTTGAGACATGGTGAACCCGGATCAGAAGATCAATAGAGAATATGACGACCACCATCAACCACAATAACATCCCCTGTAATGCCACGGCCAGCCGGGCTCGCCAGCAGCGTGGCCAGGGCGCCCACTTCTTCAATGGTCACCAGACGGCGCAATGGGGCATGTTCGACGCTGTCCTGCATCAACTGGTCGAAATCCACAATGCCGGAGGCTGCACGGGTTGCAATCGGGCCGGGGGAAATGGCGTTCACCGAGATGTTTTTCGGACCCAGTTCGGCAGCCAGCGAACGCGTGGCAGATTCCAGGGCAGCTTTGGCCAGCCCCATAATGCCGTAATTGGGCGCAACACGGTTGGCTCCTTCGTAGCTCATGGTCAGTAGTGCGCCGCCGTGGGGCATGAGTGGGGCGGCATGACGGGCCAGGCGGATCAGGCTGTGGCAAGAGATATCCATGGCGCGGGCAAAGCCTTCACGGCTGGTGTCGAGCACCGGGCCGTGCAGATCATCCAGAGGGGCAAAGGCAATCGAATGCAGGACGAAATCCAGGCGTCCCCAGTTCGGGTCCTGGCTGATTTTCTCGAAGAGTGCACCCATCTGGGCGTCGTTTTCTACATCGAGTGCTTCGATCAGTGTGGCATCGATGCTCTCGGCCAGCGGACGGACATGCGGCTCGGCTTTGGCATTGAGATAGGTGACAGCCAGTTCGGCACCAGCGGCGCGGAAGGCTTCTGCACAGCCCCAGGCAATACTGTGTTCATTGGCAACGCCGACGACCAGGCCTTTCAAGCCCTGAAGCGAGGTGTTCGAGAGGTGTAGGGACATGCTGTAATCCTGAAAACGAAATTGGATACTTCTTATGTTGCGCCGCAACGTGGTTTAGTGCAAGCGCAGACCCGCTCAAAGGCGTGAATTTTTTGTGACAGCCGGCCGGCCTCTCGCGGATAATGCGGCCCATGAATGCACCTGCAGCCCAAACATCGCCGCCGACATCAGAGCAACGCCATTACATGACGCCGGGCGGCCACCGCCGCCTACGCGATGAACTGGAGTTTCTGGTCAAAACTGAGCGTCCGAAAATTGTCGATATCGTGTCCTGGGCGGCCTCGAACGGGGATCGCTCAGAGAACGGCGATTACCTCTATGGAAAAAAGCGCCTGCGCGAGATTGACCGGCGTATCCGGTTTCTCATGAAGCGACTGGAGCATGCCCATGTGGTGGATCCGGGCCAGCAGCAGCATCGGGATCAGGTATTTTTTGGCGCGACCGTGGTGGTCTGTGATGAAGACGGTGCAGAATGCACCTACAGCATTGTCGGTATCGATGAAGCCGATCCGGCCAAAGGCTGGATCAGCTGGGTATCACCCCTGGCGCGGGCCTTAATTAAATTACGCGAAGGCGACGTCGCCCGTTTTGCCAGCCCGCTGGGTGCGCGTGAGCTGGAAGTGCTGGAAGTCCGCTACGAATCATTGGTCATGGCGGCATTTGATCCCGAGGCTTGAATTTCCTGGCATCGCCACCAGATACACCCCAGCGCTTTTTATTTTTGTTGATCCTTTTTTTGCATAAAAACAGAAAACCATGACCAATCAGACACCTACCGAAACAAAAACATTCCAGGCCGAAGTCAAACAGCTACTGCAGCTGATGATTCATTCGCTTTATTCGAACAAAGAAATTTTCCTGCGCGAGCTGGTCTCCAATGCTTCTGATGCCTGCGACAAGCTGCGCTATGAAGCTCTGGCCAACCCGGCCCTGTTTGAAAACGACCCGGAGCTGGGTCTGCGCATTCTGATTGATGCTGATGCCAAAACCATCACCATTGCCGACAATGGTATCGGGATGACCAAGGATGAAGCGATTGCCCACCTGGGCACCATCGCCAAATCCGGCACCAAGGAATTTTTCTCGGCACTGACCGGGGATGATCAGAAAGATGCCAACCTGATTGGCCAGTTCGGTGTGGGCTTCTATTCGTCCTTCATCGTCGCCGATAAAGTGACCGTACGTAGCCGTAAAGCCGGCGCCGCCGCCAATGCCGGTGTGGAATGGGTGTCCAGCGGCGAGGGTGATTACACCGTTGCCGACATCGATCACCCGGCCCGCGGTACCGAAGTGATTCTGCATCTGCGTGCCGAGCAGGAAGACCTGGTTAACGGCTGGAAAATCCGTGAAATTCTGCGCAAGTACTCAGATCATATTGCCTTGCCGATCCGTATGGCCAAAGAAAGCTGGGATGAAGACACCAAGGCTATGAAGGCCACCGGCGAAGAAGAAACCGTCAATCAGGCCAGCGCACTCTGGGCACGTTCCAAGAGTGAGGTCACCGAAGACGAATACAAGGCTTTTTATCAGCATGTCGCTCACGACTATCAGGAGCCGCTGACCTGGGTGCATGCCAAGGTCGAAGGTCGCCAGGAGTACACGCAGCTCTTGTACATCCCGGCGCAGGCGCCGTTTGATTTGTGGGACCGCAGCGCCCGTCATGGCATCAAGCTCTATGTGAAGCGCGTCTTCATCATGGACGATGCCGAACAGCTAATGCCCACTTATATGCGCTTTGTGCGCGGCGTGGTCGATGTTGCCGATTTGCCGCTCAACGTGTCGCGTGAAATCCTGCAGGAAAGCAAGGACATCGAACAGATCCGTTCCGGTTGTACCAAGCGCATCCTCGGCTTGCTGGAGGACCTGGCCGACAACCAGGCGGAGAAGTACACCACATTCTGGAACCAGTTCGGTCAGCTACTCAAAGAAGGCGTTGGTGAAGACCATGCCAACCAGGCACGCATTGCCAAGCTATTGCGCTTTGCCACCACCAGCACCGATAGCCCTGAACAAAGCGTTTCTCTGACCGAATACGTCTCGCGGTTGAAGCCGGGCCAGGACAAAATCTACTACGTCACGGCAGAAACCTTCCAGGGCGCCAAGAACAGCCCGCATCTGGAAATCTTCCGCAAGAAGGGCATTGAAGTGCTGCTGCTGTCAGATCGTGTGGACGAGTGGCTGGTCAGTCACCTGCGTGATTTTGACGGCAAGGCACTGCAGTCCGTGGCCAAGGGTGGTCTGGACCTGGGGGAGCTGGAAGATGCCAGCGAAAAGCAGGCCCGTGCCCAGGCGGAGTCGTCGGCCAAGGATCTGGTCGAGCGCCTCAAGAAATCGCTGGAGTCCAGGCTCAAGGACGTGCGTGTGACGCATCGTCTGACGGATTCACCGGCCTGTCTGGTGGCCGACGAGCAGGACCCGGGCGCCAACCTGCAGCGTATGCTGAAGATGATGGGTCAGAGTGCGCCGGACATCAAACCGATTCTGGAGATTAACCCGCAACACCCGATGCTCAAGAAGATGGAGTTGCTTCCCAACGAGGGCGGCCACTTTGATGACTACGCGTCGGTGCTGTTTGATGAGGCCTTGCTGGCCGAAGGCGGGCAGATCGATGATCCGGCCGGCTTTGTCCGCAAGATCAATCGTCTGATGCTCGGTTGATCGCTGCTTGATGTGTGAACAACGCCACCTACGGGTGGCGTTGTTCATGGTGCTGGGCAAATCGCCTCAATCCTTAACTGCGGGCGATCCACCCCGTTGTAATGATTAATTTCCAGCGCGTAGGCGAGTGTGTCCTGTTCACCGGGGATCGTGGTGTCGTTAAAGCGGATGGCATCCATCCGGCTTTGCCCACAACCCAGCGTTAGTTTTAGATGTTTATCCTGGAGTAGGCGCGACTCCAGAATCTTGAAGCGGTTGGCAAAGATGGGCGCCGGAAAGCCCTGGCCCCAGATCCCCTCCGATAGCAGGCGGGCGGTATTCAGGGTCAGCTCACTGTCGACTAACGGGCCATCAATGGCTAGGCTTTGACTCCGGGCCTCCATCGGCAGAAGTTGATCCACTAGGTCGTCAAACGCTTGCTGAAAGAGGCTGAAATCGCTTTCACGGATCGTGAGCCCGGCAGCCATGGCATGGCCACCGAATTTGAGAATCAGCTCCGGGTACTGTTTGGTCAGGTGGTCGAGGGCGTCGCGTAGATGCAGGCCGGGAATCGAACGGCCGGAGCCCTTGATCTGACCGCTCCCATCGCCGGCAAACACAATGGTCGGACGGTGCATCTGTTCCTTGATGCGTCCAGCCAGAATGCCGACCACGCCCCCGTGCCAGTGCGGGTCGTACAGACTGATACCCGCCGTATTGGCAATATCCAGTTGCCCCAGAATGCGCGCTGCATCAGTCTTCATCTGATCCTCCACCGAGCGGCGTGCCAGATTGAGCTGATCCAGTTCCTTGGCGACGTGCAGTGCTTCACCAATCTCTTCGGCGAGCAGACAGCGAATCCCGATCCGCATATCGTCCATGCGGCCGGCCGCATTGAGACGTGGGCCGAGCAGAAAGCCTAGGTCGCTGGCCTGCGCCCGATCCGGTTGTTTACCGGCTACGGCGTAGAGCGCCAGAATGCCGGCACAGCAACGGCGCTGACGAATTCGCTGAAGGCCGTTGGCGACCAGAATCCGGTTGTTGCGATCCAGCGCCACCACGTCGGCAATGGTGCCCAGGGCCACCAGATCAAGCAGGGTGCCCAGATTGGCCTGCTCGGCCGCTGCCCAGCCGCGTTGACGTAATACCTGACGCAGTCCCATCAACACGTAGAGCATGACGCCCACACCCGCCAGATTCTTTGACGCAAAATCACAGCCAGGTTGATTGGGGTTCACAATCGCATCGGCATCGGGCAATGTGGCGCCCGGCAAATGGTGATCGGTAATCACCACCTGCATGCCCAGCGCTTTGGCATGTGCTACACCGTCAATACTGGCGATGCCGTTATCAACGGTCATTAATACATCAGGTGCGCTACCTGGCACCTGAGCAACCAGGTCCACGATGGCCGGTGTGAGGCCGTAGCCGAGCTTGAAACGGTCTGGCACAAAATAGGTCAGACGATCCGGGGCCAGGCCGAGCATGCGCAAACCTTTCACGGCAACGGCACAGGCGGTGGCACCATCGGCATCATAGTCGGCCACAATACAGATCCGTTGGCCCTGCATGATGGCGTCGGCCAGAATGCGAGCCGCGGCGTCCATACCCTTGAGGCCACCGGGTGGTAGCAAGTCGGTCATCTGTGTGCTGATGTGCTCCGGCTGGCTAATGCCGCGTGCCGCATACAGTCGGGCGAGCAGGGGATTAACGCCGCCCTGTTCCAGTTGCCAGGCGGTACGCTCCGACCAGGCGCGCTGCTTGAGCATCACCATGATTGAATCAGCGTCGCCAGATCCGGCTGCCGTGTCTGGCGGCCCAGGAGTCGTTGCCACAGTGCCGGATGCAATCCCTGATGCCGTTTGTCGAGTCGCCAGCCATCGGTCACCCGTTCATTGGGCGATATCAGCGTCAGTGAGTCCAGGGCACCGCACGATAATTGCTCAAGCGCCGGGGTAATCCATGTGCCAATCAGTGCATCGGCAGCGCTTTGCCAGCCATCCAGATTATCTTCTGCGATGGCCGTCGTTAAGGCCGTATCCAGGACCAGGGTGGAACCATCGCTCTGTTTAATCAGGTTGGTCGGATCGTACGTTGTTTTGTGTAACAGGCACAGGCCCTTGAGCAGGGGGTGTTGTCCCACCACACGATTAAATCGCGTCTGTTCCGTCATGGTGATACGCGTCGGGCCACTCAATCCCCAGGGCCAGACACTATTAATACTGGGCTGGCCACGCATCTGGCGTGCTTCGTTGACGGGATGATCGTTGAGGCACATCTGGATCCGGTTAATCCACTGCAGACCCAGGCTGCCCAGAACGTGACGCGATTCATTGGCATCGATCCGGCGGCCGACGACCCGGCTGGTGGCGGCCAGGTTGGGCAAGACACCGTTCGGGTCTGTCGGTTCAAAATACCAGTGGCGATCTGCTGTCGGGTCCGGGCTGGCAAAAAAACGGCCTTCGCCGGCAAACTCTTCGTTCAGACGGGCGATAAAGGCCTGTGTCTCATGGGCATCCGGTGGGGCATGTTTTAGATCATTGAGTACCAGGTGTTGCTGGATAAAGTCCAGATTGACCGGATCGCTACATAACAGCCGGCGTGTGGCGGTATCCGGCATAGTGCCATCATCCAGCAGCTCACCCGACAGCCTTAAAGCAGCGAGGGAGGTTGCCGGCGTTGTATCCCCCAGGGTGCTGGCTAATACGCTTTCCCACGAATCGGCCGCGGCCAGCGGTTCGCGGAAGTGCGTGGCGAGACCTAAAAAGCGGGCCAGTGGTCTTTGCTGCGGAAAATCAAACGCGGCGGTGTTGTCATGATCCGGCCAGAGCAGATCAGGAACGAATAGAGTCAGATGCATGTGTCGTGAGGCAAATGGCGCAGGGGCGCAGGGCTGAAGTCGCGCAGAATCCGCGAGGCGGCTGTCGTGCTGAAAACCCAGGGGGGTCGAATCGAGTGTAGCATAGCGCTCTTATGCCTTTTTTGTGCTCTGTGCGCACCGGATTGTGAAAATACCTTTTCAGTTACTCATCGGATTACGCTACGTCCGTAGCCGCCGTCAGATCGGCCAGGACAACCGTTTTATCTCCTTTATCTCCGGCCTCTCTATGGTCGGCATTGCGCTCGGGGTGGCCGCGCTGATCGTCGTGCTGTCGGTCATGAACGGCTTCCAGAAAGAGTTACGCTCACGCATCCTCGGTGTTACTTCGCATATCGAAGTGGTCGGGATGGATGGCGCACTCCAGAACTGGCAACAAGTGGCGGCCCAGGCCCGCACCGTGCCGCAGGTATTGGCTGCCGCACCGTATGTGCAGGGTCAGGTCATGCTGAACGGTCGTAGCCAGGAAGCAGGTGATGGCCCGGTATTCCCCGGTAGCGGAGTGCGCGGTGCTGTGATCCGCGGCATTGATCCGCAGCAAGAAAACACGGTTGCCGACTTCAATACCCACATGAAATCCGGCACGCTGGATAGCTTGCAGCCGGGTGCCTTCCGCATTGTGCTGGGCAGTGATCTGGCGCGTGCATTGGGGGTGACGGTCGGTGATCGGGTCACCGTGATCGCGCCGGAAGGCGTGGTGACGCCGGCGGGTGTGATTCCGAGAATCAAGAGTTTCGAGATCAGCGGTATTTTCGAATTCGGTATGTTCGAGTACGACAGTGGCCTGGCCCTGATTGATCTGCAGGATGCGCAGGTGCTGTTCCGCCTGGGGCAAACCGTGACTGGCGTCCGCCTGAAGGTCGATGATCCCTTCAAGGCACCGCAGATTGCGCGGGCTATTGCGCCCGAACTCAGCGAGCCGGCGTACCTGATCGACTGGAGTCGTAAGCACGCCAACTTCTTCCGGGCTGTGCAGATTGAAAAGCGCATGATGTTCCTGATTCTGTTCCTCATCGTGGCGGTTGCCGCCTTCAATATTGTGTCGACGCTGGTCATGGCCGTGACCGACAAGCGGGGTGACATCGCTATCCTGCGTACGTTGGGTGCCAGCCGTGGCAGCATTGCCCTGATCTTCATGGTGCAGGGTGCCCTGATCGGCCTGATTGGTCTGGGCCTCGGCGTTGCCGGTGGGGTGGCGCTGGCCCTGAATATTGATACCGTTGTGCCGGCCATTGAACGTCTGTTCGGCATTCACTTCCTGTCACGCGAGGTGTACTTCATCTCCGAGCTGCCCTCCGATCTGCAATGGGACGATGTGATGACCATTTCCATCACGGCCTTTGTGCTGACGCTGCTGGCGACGCTGTATCCCAGCTTGCGGGCAGCGCGTGTCCAACCGGCGGAGGCGCTGCGTCATGAGTAATCCTGTTCTATCCTGCCGTGCCCTGGGTAAGGTCTATGGCGCCGGTGCCGAAGATGTCTGCGTGCTGAATGATGTCTCCTTCGATCTGGCTGCCGGAGAGTCTGTTGCCATTGTGGGTGCTTCGGGCTCCGGTAAAAGTACCTTTCTGCATTTGCTCGGCGGCTTGGATCAGCCCACGTCCGGTGATGTGCAGATTGCCGGACGCAGTTGGCTGACCATGTCGGAGAGGGAGCGGGGCCTCTGGCGTAACCGCCACATGGGCTTTGTCTACCAGCACCATCATCTGTTGCCGGAATTTACTGCCGTTGAAAACGTGGCGATGCCGCTCTATGTGCGCGGGTTGCCGAAAACCGAAGCCGATGCTGAGGCACGGGAATGGCTAGAGAAAGTCGGGCTGGGTCATCGCCTGCAGCACACACCGGCGGCACTGTCCGGCGGTGAGCGTCAGCGTACGGCCATTGCTCGCGCCCTGGCCAGTCGTCCGTCCGTGGTGCTGGCCGACGAACCCACCGGGAATCTTGATCGACAGACGGCGCAGCAGGTATTTACCCTGTTCCGCGAACTGAGTGTTGAATCCGGTGTGGCCTTCGTGCTGGTCTCGCACGATACGGGCTTGGCCGCACAGCTGGATCGCGCCCTGAGGTTGCAGGATGGGGTGCTGACGGATGCGGCCTGACTGAGTCGGCCCCGGTGCCCATCCCGTTAATCGCCTTTGCGGCAGGGGTATTGTCCTGCCAGTTGCTGCCGGCGATACCGGATTGGCCCTGGTCTCTGTTACTGGCTATTAGTCTCAGTCTCTGGGGGATCGGATTCTGGCGATTCAGGTGCTTGGGCAGGCAGACAACACAGTCGACCCCGGGTAAATCCGGTACGCGCATCCTATTCGCTCTGGCCGTGTTCGCGGCGGCATCCGGCGCAAGCTATACCTGTTGGCGCAGTGCGGCCGTTCTTTCAGACACGCTGCCCGAGGCGGCCATGGGCCGTAATCTTAAGATCACCGGCGTGGTTGATGCCTTGCCGGATCGTACGGCCCGCGGCCAGCGTTTTCAATTTCGGGTGGAACAGGTTGATTCGCCTTTCCATGTGCCGGAGCGCATACAACTTTCGATCTGGTTGTCGCCCCGTGATGATGAAGACGATGCATTGAGTGGCTTGCATGGGTTGCAACCGGTCAGGGCGGGCGAGCGCTGGGCTTTTACCGTTCGCTTGAAGCGGCCGCATGGTCTGGCCAACCCGCATGGCTATGATGCCGAAGCCCGTTTGTTCGAGAACGGTATCCGCGCCACCGGTTATGTCAGAAGCGGTGAAAAACTCACAGACTTCGTGCCCGGTGTTGCTACAGGCATTGCCGCCATGCGTGAATGCATTCGTGACCGCTTCGAACGGGTGCTCCCGGAAGCGGAATTTCCTGATGCCGGTATTCTCACCGCTCTGGCCATTGGCGATCAGAAAGCCATTGCCGGCCCCCTATGGCAGGTGTTCTCCAAAACCGGCACCACCCATTTGATGAGTATTTCCGGACTCCACGTCACTCTGTTCTCTGGCTTGGTGGGGTGGCTGATATCGGCCATATGGCGGCGGCTACCGCAGCGGGCGGGCCGTTTTCCGGCACAGAAAATGGGTATTTTCTGTGGCTGGTTTGCGGCGGCCTTCTACACCCTCATCGCCGGCGCCGGTATTCCCGCGTTACGGACCTTGTTCATGCTCACCGTCGGCGCGCTTGCCATCTTGACGGGCCGGCATGTATCCGTATTCCGCATCCTGTTGCTGGCGTTGGTGGCGGTGTTGTTGCTGGATCCGTGGGCCGGTATGAGCCCGGGGTTCTGGTTGTCCTTTGTGGCGGTCGGATTGCTGTTGTGGGCGGCGCTTTCCGAACATGTCAGCGGTGAGGAACATCGCTCCTGGCGTCAAAGGTTGCAACTCTGGATGCGTGGCTTTGGTCGTACCCAGTGGGCGGTCACCATCGGGACGTTGCCGTTTCTGTTGCTCTTTTTCAGTCAGTTTTCCCTGATATCGCCCATCACCAATGCGGTGGCCATCCCTTGGGTCAGTGGCGTCGTCACACCGCTGACGATTCTGGCCCTGGTGATTCCCTGGGATGGGCTTCTGCTGATTGCCAACGCTCTCATGGTGCCGCTGCTGGGGTTTCTATCCTGGGCAGCGGCGTTACCGCTGGCCATCTGGCATGCGCCGGCACCCACCACGCTGAGTTTTGGCCTGGCCCTAGTGGGCGCGCTACTCTGGTTAATGCCTTCCGGCTTGCCGGGCAGAGGCTTGGCATTGTTTCTCTGCTTGCCGCTCATCTGGCCCAGAGCCGACAGCGTACCGGCCGGTCAGGCGAGAATCGACGTGCTGGACGTGGGGCAGGGGTTGGCGGTGCTTGTGCGCACCCAGCATCACAGCCTGCTCTACGATACCGGGCCGTATTACAGCAGCGCGGCTGATGCCGGTGTACGGGTGATTGTGCCGTATTTGCGAGCGACCGGTGTTGACCGTTTGGACGGCCTGGTGGTGACGCATCGGGATACCGATCATTCCGGTGGTGCCTCGTCGGTGCTGGAGTCCATGCCTGTCGGTTGGGTGGCGGATGCACCGGATACCCATTTTGCCGATCAGGTGCCCGGCGTGCGCAACAAGCATTGCCGTAGCGGACACGACTGGACGTGGGACGGTGTGCACTTCGAGTTCCTGCACCCGGTTTCCCGTACGGATGCTAAAGAGGATGCCAGTAATCATCAGAGCTGTGTGCTGCGCGTCAGTGTCGGCGAACGCAGCATGCTGCTGACGTCGGATATCGAACTCAGCGATGAACAGCAGCTAGTCCAGCGCGGTCTGCCTGAGAGCCAGATACTGCTCGTGCCGCATCACGGCAGTGGGACCAGTTCCGGCTCGGCCTTGCTGGATGCCGTTAAGCCGCAGGTGGCCATTGTGCCGGTCGGTTATCGTAATCGCTACCGCCACCCCAAACCGGAGGTGATCGACGCCTATGAAGCGCGTAGAATTAAACTCTATCGAACAGACTATGATGGGTTGGTGCAGGTTGAGTTGCCTTCTCTGAAGGTGTCTGCCTATCGGCGGGATCATCGCCGGTACTGGATGGACCAACCGGCAGCCCGATCAGTGGCAACATCGGCAGCAGCACAGGATGAACAGTAAGGATTTTGCATGAACAGCAAGAGCAACATGAGCCAGGGCAGCCTGCATAAAGTCCTTTGTGGCGGCGCTTTCGGCCTCTACCATATGGCCTACCGGGAGTGGGGCGATCCCGCAAATCCGCGAGTGCTCCTCTGTGTTCATGGCCTGACCCGCAACAGCCTAGATTTCGAGCGCATGGCGCAATCCCTGTCTTCACGCTATCGCGTCATTGCACCGGATGTGGTCGGACGCGGTGAAAGTGACTCGCTGGTTGATCCCATGGGGTATAACACCGTCACCTATGCGGCCGACATGATCACGTTGATCGCGCATCTGAATGTGCCGCAGGTCGATTGGCTGGGCACCTCGATGGGCGGCATGATCGCCATGTTGCTGGCGGGGCAGCCTAACTCCCCGATTCGCCGCCTGATTCTCAACGATGTCGGCCCGACCTTGTCGCTGGAAGCATTGAAGCGGATTGTCGGTTATGTCGGGTCGCCTTATGAATTTGCCGATCTCGAAACTGCTCGGCGCTATGTGCGCCTGATCTTTACGCCCTTTGCGCTGAAGACGGAAGCCGATTGGGATGCCCTGATTGTCAGCACGCTCAAACCGTTGCCGAACGGTGGTTACCGTTTCAACTACGACAAGAACATCAGCAAGCCATTACAAGCGGCGCTGCTGGGCACGGATATCAATCTGTGGCCCATGTATGACCGCATACAGTGTCCGACCTTACTGCTTCATGGTGAATTGTCCGACCTCCTGTCGCCAACGACGGCCCTGGAGATGACCCAGCGTGGCCCTCGCGCTGTGCTCAAGACGGTTGCCGGTGTGGGCCATGCCCCCATGTTGATGTCGGACGACCAGATCGCTCTGGTTCGTGATTTCCTGGAAAGTGCCTGAATGCTGGAAACGTTGTTGCCCGAAATCGTTTGGGCAGATCTAGATGAGCCACAGCGAGAAGCTTTGCTGCGTGTGGCGACTGAGGCCCGCGAAACCTATGGCGATGCCTTGCTGGGCAGTGGTGAACCGGTTTGGCCGCATGCCGTGGGTATGGCCACACTGGCTGCGGAATTGCGGCTGGATCTGACCAGCCGTCAGGCCGCCTTACTCTTTGCCTTTCCTAACGAAGAAACGTATCACAAAGACCAGTTCGAAGCCCGGTTCGGTGAAGATATCGCCCGGTTGGTCAAGGGTGTGTTCAAGCTCAATCAGATGCGGCCGATTACCGAGGGCTTTTCGTCCGACGCCACGCTGAACCCACAGGATCTGAAGGTACAGATCGAAGTCCTGCGCAAAATGCTGCTGGCCATGGTGGAAGATGTACGCGTTGTGATGTTACGGCTGGCATCCCGCACACAAACCCTGCGTTTTTACGCGCAGCATCCGGACCCGGCGCGCGAAGGCGTTGCCCGCGAGACGCTGGAATTGCTGGCCCCATTGGCTAATCGTCTGGGCGTCTGGGAGCTCAAGTGGGAGCTAGAGGATCTGTCGTTCCGCTTCCTGCATACCGACACCTACAAGGAAATTGCCCGCAAGCTGGATGAAAAGCGTCTGGAACGCGAGGCCTTTATTGCTGCTTCGGTCGAGCGGGTCAAAACGGCACTGAAGGAGCGTGGCGTTACCGCCGAGGTTTATGGCCGGCCGAAGCACATCTACAGCATCTGGAACAAGATGCAGCGTAAAGGGCTGAGTTTCGACGAGCTCTATGATGTGCGGGCACTGCGCATCGTCGTCGATAGCATCGCCGACTGCTATACCGCTCTGGGCTATGTGCATCAGATCTGGACGCCGATTCCCACCGAGTTTGACGACTACATCTCGCAGCCCAAAGGCAACGACTATCGCTCCCTGCACACGGCCGTGCGTTGCGAAGATGGTCGCGCCCTGGAAATCCAGATCCGTACCCACGACATGCATAATCATGCCGAACTCGGCGTCGCTGCTCACTGGCGTTATAAGGAAGGTGCGGCCAGTTCTGCGGGCAGTTATGATGACAAAATCGCCTTGCTACGTCAGTTGCTGAGCTGGCGCGAAGACATCGGCGACAGCCGCGACTGGCAGACGCATTACCGCGAAGCGGCCCTCAACGACACCCTCTATGTCTTTACACCCCAGGGGCGCGTGGTCGATTTGCCGGTCGGGGCGACCCCGGTCGACTTTGCTTACCGCGTACATACCGAACTGGGGCATCGTTGCCGTGGCGCCAAAGTCGATGGCGCCCTGGTGCCGCTCACCACACATCTGCAAACCGGCCAACGGGTCGAAATCGTTTCGGCCAAAGAGGGCGGCCCATCGCGTGACTGGCTGAACCCGCATCAGGGTTACCTGATGACCAAATCAGCCCGTACCAAAGTCCGGGCCTGGTTCGCCAGCCAGGCGCTGGATGAAACTATGGCCGCGGGTCGCGCCATCGTCACGCGCGAGATGCAGCGTGCGGGTGTCAGCCATACCTCGCTGGATCAGGTGGCCCGTGAACTGGGCTACGACCAGGCCGATGATCTGCTGGTGGCCGTGGGTCGGGATGAAGTCGGGCTCCGCTCACTGCAACAGGCCTTGCGTGGCGAACCGCAAAAACCGGTGAGCAGTGAGCAGCACGAATTACCGCTGGCTGATCTTGCCCCGGAAGCCATGGTCCGCCAATCGCGGCACCGGGGTGGTAGTGGTGTCCTGATTGTGGGTGTTGATCAGCTCCTGACGCAGCTGGCCAGATGCTGTAAACCCGTACCGCCGGACCCCATTCAGGGTTTTGTTACGCGGGAGAAGGGTATTTCCGTGCATCGCCATGATTGCCCGAGCTTCCTGCATGTGGCCGCACTGCACCCGGAGCGGGTGATTGATGCCGACTGGGGCGGCCATACCCCCGAAAATGAAGTCTACGCGGTGGATATTTTGGTGGATGCCCAGGATCGGCAGGGTCTGCTGCGCGATATCTCGGATGTGCTGGCGCGTGAGCGCCTGAACGTGACGGCCGTCAAAACCCAGTCGAAATTCGGTGCCGCTGAAATGGCCTTCACCGTGGAGGTGTCTGATCTCAAGCGTCTGCATCAGGCCCTGCACCACATCCACCAGGTAGGTGGAGTGGTCAGTGCACGGCGGGGTTGATTGTCGTTGGTGATTAGTCGGCCTGAGTTTGCAGTGTTTTGCTTTTATATTTCTTGGGTGCTTGATTCAAAAGATGCTTAATCAGTTGTGGGCTTTTGTAGTCTGCTGGCAGCTTGATCTGGCTACCTGGCCTGGGGTTTTCAAGAAGCAGTCGGTCGCCGGTCAGCAGAATGGCTTCCGGGTGAGAGCAGAGTAGGGCCCAGAGATGGCGATCTCCACGATCAGGCGCCTGATGTTGATCATCATCTTTCGGTTCAGACCATTTGGCATTGGCGGTAAGCTCTATCAGGATCTGATCGATCTCGGGTTCTGAGAGGCCATGCCGCATGGCAATCCCTGGTCTTAAGAGTACGGCGCGGTACTCGGCCAGCAGCATGGGTGAAAGCAAAAACACCATCTCGCCAGCAATCATGTCATTGAGAATTTTCGCCGTTGGACTTTCCGGGTCCCGACCAATTAAGCCAGAAACAACGACATTCGTATCAACAATCCATAGCCGCATGAGCATTAAACCGCTTGGCTTTGACGGTGCGCACGCGTTTCTGTAACCGCGAGATTAATTGCGTCAGATTCCGAGAGGTAGCTTGCCCGTTGTGAACGCGCCACCAATTCCCTAGCAGTCGCTAATGGCTTAATGCCACGAAGCTCGAGGCTTTCCTCAATAATTGTGCCGATCGTCCGACCCTGTCGGGCGGCAGCCTCTTTCAGCGCCTGGTGCAGATTGTCATCAAGCGTAATGGTCAGACGTGCCATAGTG
>CAYLWV010000026.1:0-3199 GCA_964387485.1 uncultured Dechloromonas sp.
TGATTGGTGGTGCGCCGAAGCTGGCTGCCTTTGCCATCACCATGCGTCTGCTGGTGTCGGGCCTGCTGCTGCTGGCGCCGGATTGGCAGGGTATGTTGCTGATTCTGGCGGTACTGTCGCTGGCCATCGGTAACCTGGCAGCGATTCCGCAGACCAACATCAAGCGTATGCTGGCGTACTCCACCATTTCGCACATGGGCTTTGTGCTACTCGGTATCGTGGTCGGTGTGGTCGGTGGTGATGCCCGTTTTGCGCTCAACGCCTATAGCTCGTCGATGTTCTATGTCGTTTCTTACGTCATGATGAGCGTCGCAGCCTTCGGTGTGATCATCCTGTTGTCGCGTGCCGGCTTTGAAGCGGATCGTCTGGATGACTTCAAAGGCCTGAACAAGCGCAATCCCTGGTTCGCCGCCGTCATGATGATGATTATGTTCTCGATGGCTGGTGTGCCGTTCTTCATCGGCTTCTTTGCCAAATTCTCGATCCTGCAGGCCGTTGTGGCTTCGGGGCAGATTGGCCTGGCGATCTACGCTGTGCTGATGTCGCTGATTGGTGCCTTCTACTACCTGCGTATCGTCAAGATCATGTACTTCGATGATCCGATCGACGAAACGCCGATCGACGCGCCGATGGATATGCGTGTGCTGCTGTCCGCTAACGGCCTGGCCATTGCCCTGTTTGGCCTGTTCCCGCAGACCATCATGTCGCTCTGTGCCTTTTCGCTACTCCGTTCACTGTAAGCGAACCAAGACGTGATTCGAAAACGCCCCGAGCTTCGGGGCGTTTTGCATTGAGGAGACACGAATGAAGGATTTAGTCCAGGATCCGCACCTGATTGAAAGCTGCATCGAGAGCGAGCCTGTCTGGCGTGGCAAGCTGCTCGATGTGCGCCGTGACCGCGTGCGTCTGCCGGATGGTACGGAAGGCGTCCGGGAATACATCGTGCATCCCGGTGCGGTTGTGATCATTCCCGTTTTGCCGGATGGCCGACTGATCTTTGAACGACAGTACCGATATCCGGTTGGCCGTGTCATGCTGGAGCTGCCTGCCGGCAAGATCGATCCTGATGAAGATCCGCTGTTGACCGCACAACGGGAATTGCAGGAAGAAACAGGCCATACCGCGAGTCGCTGGCGTCACCTCGGTACCATGCATCCCACCATCGGTTACGCCAATGAACGGATCGAGATCTATCTGGCCGAAGGGTTAACCGCGCTGGGTTCTAATAATCTGGATGAAGGCGAGTTTCTGGAGCTGGTCGAACTGAGCCTACCGGAAGCGCTGGATGCCGTGCGTCGTGGCGAGCTCACCGATGGTAAAACGCTTTCTGCATTGCTCTGGGCCGAAAAAATTCTGAACGGTGCCTGGTCATAACATTCCGGGCGTTAATTGGGTAAACTGTTTTGTGCATTGCAGCTTGCGTGCCTTGGGAAAAAGCGCAACATGGACAAACCCAACTTCCGGAGCGTTCAAATGCCTAACAGAACTTTGAAGTCTGTCGTCAGTCATCGGCCACTGGTCATCGGTACGCCGCAAACGACTGTGCTGGATGCGGCCCGAGCCATGAAAGACAAAGGTGTCGGTTCCATCCTGATTGAGCAGGGTGGTATGTTGGTTGGTATCTTTACCGAGCGGGATCTCATGAACCGGGTGGTGGCTGCCGGACATGATCCTTCAAGCACTTTCCTGGAAACCGTGATGACGGCTGACGTCATTGGATTGGAAGCCAATAAGCCGCTATCCCATGCCCTGCATCTGATGCATCAGCATGGTTTCCGTCATGTGCCGGTACTGGAGCAGGGACGGTCGGTGGGCATTGTGTCGGCCCGTGATGCGCTGGGCATTGAATGGCAGCAGTTCGAACGGGAGCTTAAGCTGGCCGATGATATTGCTGAAATTCTGGCGTAGGTGGCAATTTTGCATGCGCCTTAGTGAAGACGTCTGAAAGTGAAACAGGACCCCGCGGGGTCCTGTTTCGTTGAAGCCGGTCGGTGACCGAGGCTATCAGTTTTGCTCGGGCAGCACGATGTTCACTTCCAGAACCTCGTAGTTGCCTTTCTTTTCCATCGACACCTTGATGTCGTCGGCGTTGACGTGGACGTACTTCGAAATCACGGCGACCAGCTCCTGCTGCATGGCTGGCAGAAAGTCTGCTGCCGGTTTACCGTCGTCCACACGCTCGCGTGCGATGATAAGCTGCAGACGCTCTTTGGCCATGCTGGCCGATTTGGGTTTGGATCCGAAAATCAGGGAGAGCAACGACATCGCTTAGCCTCCGAACAGACGCTTGAACAGGCCCGGCTTTTCGTAGCTTACGAAACGCAGCGGTGCGTCTTCACCCAGGAAACGGGCGATGACATCTTTGTAGGCTTCTGCCACTTCCGATTGCTCGATATGAATCGCCGGCGTACCCTGGTTCGAGGCATGCAGCACCGATTCGGATTCGGGGATCACACCGATGATGGGCACGCGCAGAATTTCCTGCACATCTTTGTATGAAAGCATTTCGCCATCTTCTACACGCTTCGGCGAGTAGCGGGTTACCAGCAGGTGCTCTTTGACGGGCTCGCCGCCAGCCAGCGCACGCTTGGATTTGGCTTGCAGAATGCCGAGGATGCGATCCGAGTCGCGTACGGATGACACTTCCGGGTTGGTGACGATAATAGCTTCATCGGCAAAGGTGAGGGCCATCACGGCACCACGTTCAATACCGGCAGGCGAATCACAGATGATGTAGTCAAAGCCCATGTGCTCCAGGTCCTTGAGTACCTTTTCCACACCTTCTTCAGTCAGCGCATCCTTGTCACGGGTTTGCGATGCCGGCAGCACGAACAGGTTTTCGCAATGCTTGTCTTTGATCAGGGCCTGGTTCAGTGTGGCTTCACCCGAGATGACGTTGACCAGATCGTAAACCACGCGGCGCTCACAGCCCATGATCAGATCGAGATTACGCAGGCCGACGTCGAAGTCGATGACGGCGGTTTTGAAGCCGCGCATGGCCAGACCGCTGGAAAACGAAGCACTGGTCGTGGTTTTGCCAACCCCGCCTTTACCTGAAGTTACGACAATAATGCGAGTCACGTCTGCTCCCGGAATGATAAAAAACTTTCAGAATTCTAGCTGATTAAAGCGCCCATAGGGGCGGCTGAAGCGCGAGTTTGAAACGACGGTTCGCCAATGGTCAATCGACCCGCAGAAT
>CAYLWV010000026.1:3299-18717 GCA_964387485.1 uncultured Dechloromonas sp.
ACTTCGGCACCGGGGTTGACTGCCGCCAGGATGATCAGATCACCCCCTTTGGCATAGACCTGTTGGCCGGAACGCAACGGGCGGTCAATAATCAGGTTGGCCGGATTCTGGATGAGTTCTTCGGCAGGAGTGTCCGCCGGTGCCGTGACGCTGGGTGCCTCAGCTGGGGCTGCAGGCTTGCGCAGACTGGCCGGAATTTTTTCAAGGTCGGGGTCGGTGATGGATGTCTGCTGTGTCGTTGTTGATCTGGCTGCGGGTTTTGCCGTGCGCCCCGCACTCAATGCCAGGAGCGGCAGGCCGACGGCGGCTGCAGAGGCTGTCAGATCTGCATTGGCGCGGGTGACACCAAGAATCCGCAGACCATGGGTTGTGAGCAACTGAATAATCAGTGACCATTCAACCGTTTCCGGCCAGGTAATCAGCTGGCTGAGATCCAGCACGGCCAGATCGTCATCAAAGAAAGCGCCTTCACCAAACAGGGTGCTGCCGGCATCGGCCAGCTCTTTCGGGTCCAGGCTGCGTAATGTAATGGCGAGCACGGGCAGGGTACTGCCCTTGAATTCGATCAGGGCGATGTCGGTCGCTTTAGCGGTATCTTGCATCATGATTTTCAGGCAGAGAAGAAGCGTTCAGCAATGCCGGCGGGCAGCGGTACCCCGGTGCTGCGGGCGCGCTTGAGCAGTGTCCAGTAGTAGCGGTAGGCGGCCCGGTCCTGCAGTTTGCCGTTGTGGCGGATCGGACCCCAGTCGGCATCCGCGGCAGCGCTGACGATTTCGGCGGCATCCTGAACCTCGGAGAAGTCCGGGCTCATCGCCTCGATGATTGGGCGAATCTGTACCGGGTGGATGCTCCACATGCGCAGATAACCAAATTCCTGACGGGCACGATCAGCGTCACGGCGGATGTATTCCAAGTCCGAGAGTTCCGTGGTCACATTGTGTGAAGGTACTTTCCCATGGCCGAGTGCAGCACTGGCAATTTCGAGTTTGGCACGACGCACCAGCGGGTGGTCGAATTGCCCTGGGCTCTTCATGGCGCTGCCGGGAATAGCGCCGAAATGGCCGGAGACAAAATCCATCAGGCCGAAATCCAGTGATTCGATACCGTCGAGTGCGGCGATGTCCCACACCTCGTGCAGGGCACCGTGCGTTTCAATCAGTACATGGGCTGGAATAGGCTGCAAGATGCCATGACGTTGCTCGGTGGCACGCAGCGCTTGAAGAAACAGACGTACATCCTCGATACCGCGCGGTTTGGGCAGCGTAATAAAGGGCAGGCGATGGCCTGCGCCACCCACCAGAATATCCAGGTCATCTTGCCAGTGGTCATGCGTCACATCGTGAATGCGTGCGCCAACACGGCCAAATTGGTTGTCGCTGGCGTTGATCATCGCCACGCACAGCTCGGCGTGTGCTCTTTCGTTCCCTGCCGCAGCCCCGTCTTCACAGTCACAGGTGATGTCCATGGCCAGAGGGCCATACTCGGCCGCGATTTCGCTCTGAATCGCCATGGCCTTCTTCATCAGCTTTTCGGAACCGCAGTAGTGGTCGACTGCCGGCAAGATCGGAAAAGGTTTTTCGCCCGGAAAAAGAACATCATCCGGCGTGATGCTAAGCGCGTGGTTGGGGGTGGGGGTAGCGTGTGTCATGGTTGTGACCGAACAGTGGGAGCGCGTGCGTTTTGCACAAAGCGCAAGGATAAAGCAAAAGGGCCACGCAAGCGTGACCCTTTTGTGCCGAAGCAGTCAGAAAGACGGATTACAGCATCGAAGCAACGGCTTCTTTTTCGTCCGTCAGTTCCTTCAGGGTCAGAGCGATCTTACCCTTCGAGTACTCGTCGACTTCCAGGCCCTTGATCAGAGTGAACTTGCCACCCTTGCACTCGCACGGGAAACCGAAGACGATGCCTTCCGGAATGCCGTAGCCGTTGTCGGCCGGTGCCGGGATACCCATGGTGACCCATTCGTCCGAACCCAGGTGCCAGTCACGGATGTGATCGATGGCAGCGTTGGCAGCCGAAGCAGCCGACGACAGACCGCGGGCGTCGATAATGGCGGCGCCGCGTTTGCCAACAACCGGCAGGAAGGTGTCGTTGTTCCAGGCGTGATCGTTGATCAGATCCTTGACGCTGTCACCATTCGACGTACAGAAACGGTAGTCGGCGTACATCGACGGCGAGTGGTTGCCCCACACGACCAGTTTCTTCAGCGACGAGACCGGACGGCCGGTCTTCTGAGCCAGCTGGGTCAGCGCACGGTTGTGGTCCAGGCGCAGCATGCCGTGGTAGTTGTTCGGGTTGGTGCGGCCAACCTTCTTGGCAGCAGCAGCAGCGATCAGGGCGTTGGTGTTGCAGGGGTTGCCCACGACCAGCACCTTGACATCTTCTTTGGCGTTTTTGGCGATGGCTTCGCCCTGAACGGTGAAGATCGCGCCGTTGGCTTGCAGCAGATCGGCACGTTCCATGCCCGGGCCACGCGGACGGGCGCCAACCAGCAGGCAAACGTCAGCATCTTTGAATGCCACGTTCGGGTCGTCGGTGGCGATCATGCCTTGCAGCAGCGGGAAAGCACAGTCGTCCAGCTCCATCATCACGCCTTGCACAGCCTTCTGGGCTTGCGGCAGATCCAGCAGTTGGAGAATGACGGGCTGGTCTTTGCCCAGCATTTCGCCGGAAGCAATACGGAACAGCAGGCTATAACCGATCTGACCAGCGGCGCCGGTGATGGCGACGCGCATAGGCGCTTTGGACATAGAAGACTCCTCGAAATTTTGAAGTGTGGATGAAACTTTTCGATGGTAGTGGGGCAGGGTGATGCTGTCAATGCGCAAAGCCACCAAATCTGTGCTGAAATGATATCTATGACAACACATGCCTCCGTGCCAGCCTCCGTGCCTGCATTTCGACCGCTCTACCGCCAGATTCAGGATCTGATTGTGCAAGCCCTTGCCGACAAGGAATGGGCGCCGGGCGAGATGATTCCCAGCGAAATGGATCTGGCGGCCCGTTTTGAAGTGAGCCAGGGGACGGTGCGTCGGGCCATTGATGAGTTGGCCGCTGAAAATCTGCTGGTGCGGCGACAGGGCAAAGGCACCTTTGTAGCTACGCATGCCGACCCGCGGGCTTTTTTCCGATTTCTGCGTCTGGTACCGGATGAGGGCGGCGTCCCACGTTCCCGGAGTGAGCCGCTGGAATGCCAGACGCTGCGTGCCGGCCACGAGGTGGCAAAGGCACTGTCGATTCCTTATGGCGACCCGGTCATACAGCTGCGCCGGATTTTGCGCCTGGATGGTAAACCGATGGTGGTGGATGAAATCTACCTGCCGGCCGATCTGTTTCCGAATCTCACGCTCGATCAGCTCAAAGCGTCCGACCGTTCTCTATATACCCTGTTTGAAACGCTGTTTGGTGTTCGTATGGTGCGGGCAGAGGAGAAAATCCGGGCTGTGGCGGCCGATGTGACGGCGGCCGATTTGCTGGGATTGACGGTTGGCACGCCTTTGTTGAGCGTCGAGCGCACGGCGTTTACATATGGCGACCGGGCGGCGGAATGGCGTCGCGGCCTGTATTCCACCGTAAACCATCACTATTTCAATGAGTTGGGTTAGTTGTTGTGGCGGCGCGCCGATTTTGGTGCGCTGCACTGAACAGGTGCGGGTCGACTCCAGATTAAAAAAAGCTTAAGAAACACGTGTCGGGGGGATTCCATCGCCCACGGCTTCGGCTACAATCCAAGGTTCCAGGTAGTCTTGATAGAAGGAAAACACATGACAGAGTTAGCCATCAAGAAGAAGCAACGTCCAAAAAATCTGGATCTGAAAACGATCCGTTTGCCCCTGCCGGGTAAAGTCTCCATCCTGCATCGCGTTAGTGGCGTTGGCCTTTTTCTGTGCCTCCCGCTCATTCTCGCGCTGTTCCAGTGGAGTCTGAGTGACGGTGGCTTCGAAAGCGTCCAGGCCGTTGTGGCCAATCCGATCGGCAAGCTGGTTCTGCTGGGTCTGCTGTGGGCTTATCTGCACCACTTCTGCGCCGGCATCCGCTTCCTGCTGCTCGACTGGCACATCGGTATCGATCTTCCGTCGGCTCGTAAGTCGGCTGGTCTGGTTCTGATTGTCAGCCTCACGCTGACCGTGATTCTTGGGGGGTGTCTGCTGTGGTAATGAAGCGTAACGTTGTCGGGGCTCACTACGGCCTCACTACCTGGATCGCCCAGCGCGCAACCGCCGTGCTGATGGCCGTGTATACCGTGATCTTCCTGGTGGCGCTGGTGGTTGTTCAGCCCGCTACTGCTGATGCGTGGCGTGGTCTGTTTGCCAACGGCTTCATGAAGTTCGTGACCTTCCTGTTCTTCCTGAGCCTCTTCTACCACGCATGGATTGGTATCCGTGACCTGTGGATGGACTACATCAAGCCGACTGGCGTTCGTCTGTCGATGCATGTCCTGACTATCGCCGTTCTGATCGGTTATGCCGGTTGGGCCAGCAAGATTCTGTGGAGCCTGTAAAGATGAGCATCCCCGTTCATAAGTATGATGTTGTAATCGTCGGTGCCGGTGGTTCGGGCCTGCGCGCTGCCCTTCAGGTGGCCGAAGCCGGTCTGAAGACCGCCGTTCTGACCAAATTGTTCCCGACCCGTTCGCACACCGTTGCCGCACAGGGTGGTGTTGCTGCGCCGCTGGGCAATGTGAATGAAGACCACTGGATGTGGCACATGTACGACACCGTCAAGGGTTCGGACTGGCTGGGTGACCAGGATGCCATCGAATTCATGGTGCGTAAGGCCACCGAGTGCGTCGTCGAACTCGAACACTACGGTATGCCGTTTGACCGTCTGGACAACGGCAAGATTTACCAGCGCCCGTTCGGTGGTCACTCGCAGAACTTTGGCGAAAAGCCGGTCAACCGTTCGTGCGCCGCCGCTGACCGTACCGGTCACGCCATGCTGCATGCCATGTACCAGCGTAACGTTCGTGCCAACACCCAGTTCTTCGTGGAGTGGATGGCCCTGGATCTGATCCGTGACGACTCGGGTGCTGTGATTGGTGTGACCGCTCTGGATATGGAAACCGGTGAAACATCGATTTTCCACGCCCGTGCCGTGATCTTTGCGACCGGTGGTGCCGGCCGTATCTTCGCCTCGTCGACCAACGCCTTCATCAATACCGGTGATGGTCTGGGTATGGCCGTTCGTGCCGGTATCCCGCTGGAAGACATGGAGTTCTGGCAGTTCCACCCGACCGGCGTGGCCGGTGCCGGCGTGCTGATTACCGAAGGTGTGCGTGGCGAGGGCGGTATCCTCCGTAACGCCGACGGCGAGCGTTTCATGGAACGTTATGCCCCGAACCTGAAGGATCTGGCCTCGCGTGACGTCGTGTCGCGTGCCATGGCGACTGAAATCAAGGAAGGCCGTGGTTGTGGTACGAACAAGGACTATGTCCTGCTCGACATCACTCACTTGCCGCCCGAGACCATCATGAAGCGTCTGCCGGGTATCCGTGAAATCGCCATTGAGTTCGCCGGTGTGGATCCGATCCAGACCCCGATCCCGGTTGTGCCGACTTGTCACTACCAGATGGGCGGTATTCCGACCAACTTCCGTGGTGAAGTTGTCATCCCGCAGAACGGTGAGCACAGTGTGCCAGTTCAGGGTTTCTACGCCGCCGGTGAGTGTGCTTGTGCTTCCGTGCACGGCGCCAACCGTCTGGGTACCAACTCGCTGCTCGACCTGCTGGTTTTCGGTAAGTCGGCCGGTGAGTCGGTCGTCGAAGCCATCAAGGACGGCAAGCTGCCGATGCGCCCGCTGCCGGAAAACGCCGGTGCTGCATCGCTGGCTCGCGTTAACCGTATCGACTCGGCCACCTCGGGTGAGAGCATGTTCGAAGTCCGCGCCGCCATGCAGCGTGTGATGCAGGCCAATGCCGGCGTGTTCCGCTTCGGTGAAGACATGAAGAAGGGTGTTCAGGAGATCCTCGCCGTTGCCGAGCGTGTCAAGAACGTGGCGACCAAGGATAAGTCCAAGGTCTTTAACATGGCTCGCATCGAAGCGCTCGAACTTGAGAATCTGATCGAAGTTGCCAAGGCCACCATGATCTCTGCAGAAAACCGCAAGGAATCGCGCGGCGCCCACGTGCGTGACGATGCGCCGGATACCCCGGCTAATCCGAACGGCCGTGACGATGCCAACTGGCTCAAGCACACCCTGTGGTTTGGCAGTGACAACCACATCGAATATAAGCCTGTACAGCTGAAGCCGCTGACCGCTCCGACGGTCGAGCTGAAGACGCGTACTTACTAATCCGGAGGAAATCGAACATGACCAAGCGTACCGTTCATTTCAAGGTATACCGCTACGATCCGGACAAGGATGACGCGCCGTACATGCAGGACATCTCGGTGGAGCTCGAGCCCAGCGACAAGAAGCTGCTCGATGCCCTCGTCAAGCTGAAGGCCAAGGATGATCTGATCTCCTTCCGCCGTTCGTGCCGTGAAGGTGTTTGTGGCTCCGATGCCATGAACATCAATGGCAAGAACGGTCTGGCCTGTCTGACGGACGTCGACAGCCTGAAGCAGCCGATCGTGCTGCGTCCGCTGCCAGGCCTGCCGGTTATTCGCGATCTGATCGTTGACATGACCCAGTTCTTCAAGCAGTACCACTCGATCAAGCCATACCTGATCAACAATGATCCGGCGCCGGAGCGCGAGCGTCTGCAATCGCCGGAAGATCGCGAAGAGCTGAACGGTCTGTACGAGTGCATTCTGTGCGCCTGCTGCTCGACCTCGTGCCCGTCGTTCTGGTGGAACCCGGACAAGTTCGTCGGCCCGGCCGGCCTGCTGGCGGCCTACCGCTTCATCGCCGATACGCGCGATCAGGCCACCAACGAGCGTCTGGATAATCTGGATGACCCGTACCGCCTGTTCCGCTGCCACACCATCATGAACTGTGTTGATGTCTGTCCGAAGGGTCTGAACCCGACGAAGGCCATTGGCAAGATCAAGGACATGATGGTCCGTCGCGCCGTCTAAGCGCGTCTTTACAGGAATTGGTCAGGGATGATGGAACAGCACGAGCTCAACAAACTACGCTGGCATTGCACGCGTCGCGCGTTGCTCGAACTGGATATCATCCTTGGCCGCTTTCTGGATAACGGATTCAATCAGCTGACGGAAGCGCAGGTCAAAACCTTCGTTGCTCTCGTGGCCATGGAAGACCATGACCTCTGGGCGTTGATCAGCGGTAAGGTCGACGCAGAAGACCCCCGTGAAACAGAAGTGATTGCTGCAATCCGTAAGCACTGAGTAAGACTGGACAGTTAGTTTGACGTTGTAATCGTTGAACACTGTCACGATCAGAATTACAAGCTGTATCGACCATTGGGCATCATTGTCAAACACCTCATATTTTGGGAAGAAGCAAATGAGCGAACGTAAAGCCACTCTCCAGATTACTGGTCAGGAAGCCGTTGATTTTCCGATCATGGTCGGTACGCATGGTAACGATGTCATCGACATCCGTTCCCTGGGCGGCAAAACCGGCCTGTTTACCTATGACTCGGGTTTCCTGTCGACGGCGAGCTGCCAGTCGAAGGTGACCTTCATTGACGGCGATAAAGGTGAGCTGCTGTATCGCGGCTATCCGATTGAACAGCTGGCCGAACAGTGCAACTTCCTGGAAGTCGCCTATCTGTTGAAGAACGGCGAGCTGCCCAACAAGGCACAGAAAGACGCCTTCGAGGACAATATCAAGAACCACACCATGGTTCATGATCAGATTACCCGTTTCTTCAACGGCTTCCGTCGTGACGCGCACCCGATGGCGGTGATGGTCGGTGTGGTCGGTGCTCTGTCGGCCTTCTACCACCACGGCGAAGACTACTCGAAGCCGGAAGTTCGCCGCATCGCCTTCAACCGCATCATCGCCAAGATGCCGACCATCGTGGCTATGACCTACAAGTACTCGATCGGCCAGCCGTTCCAGTACCCGCGTAACGATCTGGATTACACCGCCAACTTCATGCAGATGATGTTCGGCACCCCGTGCGAAGAGTACAAGCCGAACCCGGTGCTGGTTCGTGCGCTGGATATTATCTTCACGCTGCACGCCGATCACGAGCAGAATGCCTCGACCTCGACCGTCCGTCTGGCCGGTTCGTCGGGCGCCAATCCGTTTGCCACCATCGCCGCCGGCATCGCCTGCCTGTGGGGCCCGGCACACGGCGGCGCGAACGAAGCCTGTCTGAACATGCTGGAAGAAATCGGCGACGTCTCCAAGGTGCCGGAATACATTGCCCGCGCCAAGGACAAGAACGACAGCTTCAAGCTCATGGGCTTCGGTCACCGCGTGTACAAGAACTTCGACCCGCGTGCCAAGCTGATGCGTAAGGTTTGCTACGACGTGCTGACCGAACTGGGTCTGGAAAACGACCGCCTGTTCAAGCTGGCCATGGAGCTGGAAAAGATCGCTCTGGAAGATCCGTACTTCGTCGAGAAGAAGCTGTATCCGAACGTCGACTTCTACTCGGGCATCGTTCAGAAGGCGCTGGGCATTCCGACCGATATGTTCACCTGTATCTTCGCGCTGGCCCGTACGGTCGGCTGGATGACGCAGTGGGAAGAAATGATTACCGATCCGGAATACAAGATCGGTCGTCCGCGTCAGCTGTATGTAGGTGCCGCCCGTCGCGATGTCTCTCCGCTCGACAAGCGCGCCTGATTAGACAGGTTGTAGTACTCCGGAAGGGGCGGCGCTGCCGCCCTTTTCCACAAATGGGGTTGTGTGCAGATGCAGCAATCCCCGGCAGAAGAATTCAGACGTTGCATAGTCAACACACCAGGGGACGAGAACCGACGGTTCTCAGCACTTATAAGATCAACCGAAAACGGTGACAAACATGATGAAGGAACGATTCGAAAATTCTTACCTGTTCGGTGGTAACGCGCCGTTCGTGGAAGAACTGTATGAAGCCTGGCTGGAAGATGCCGCTTCAGTACCGGAATCCTGGAAACAGTATTTCGAAGATCTGGCCCGCCAGCCTGGTGCAGCACCGCGCGATGTGGCTCACGCACCTGTGATCGCGGCTTTCGAAGCGGCTGGTCGCAACGGTGGCTTCCGTCCCACGGCTTCGGCCAGTGGCGGTGATGTGCCGAAGAACCTGGCGGTTGAAAACCTCATCAATGCCTATCGCTTTGCCGGCCACCAGCGTGCCGAGCTGGATCCGCTCAAGCGCGATCTGCGTCCGCAGATTGCCGATCTGGATCCCAAGACCTACGGTCTGGGTGATGCCGACATGTCGCGTAGCTTCGATACGGGTGACTACAAAGTCGGTTCCGGCCAAAACGCACCGCTGAACCAGATTATCGACTCCCTCAAGCAGACTTACTGTCACCACATCGGCGTCGAGTACATGTACATGACGTCGCTGGAAGAGAAAAAGTGGCTGCAGGCCCGTATTGAACCGAATCGTGGCCAGGCTGCCTACTCGGCGGAAGAGAAGAAACGTTTCCTCGAGCGCCTGACGGCTGCTGAAACGCTGGAACGTTACCTGCATACCCGTTACGTCGGTCAGAAACGCTTCTCACTGGAAGGCGGCGAATCGCTCATCCTGTCGATGGACGAACTGATCCGTGTTGCCGGTGGTATGGGTGCCAAGGAAGTGGTCATCGGGATGGCCCATCGCGGTCGCCTCAACGTGCTGGTTAACACCCTGGGTAAGCCGCCGGCAGTGCTGTTTGCCGAATTCGAAGGCAAGAAAAAGGTTGATCTGGGTTCGGGTGACGTGAAGTACCACATGGGTTACTCGTCGGACGTCGGTACGCCTGGCGGCCCGGTCCATCTGACCCTGGCCTTCAACCCGTCGCACCTGGAAATTGTTAACCCGGTGGTGGAAGGTTCGGTCTTCGCTCGCCAGTTCCGTATTGGCGAAAACGGCAAGAACGAAATCATCCCGGTCCTGATTCACGGTGATGCCGCTGTGATCGGCCAGGGTTGTAACCAGGAAATGCTCAACTTTGCACAAACCCGCGGTTACGGTACGGGCGGTACGATCCATATCGTCGTGAATAACCAGATCGGCTTCACCACGTCGGATCCGCGTGACTATCGCTCGGGCTTCTACTGTACTGATATCTTCAAGATGTCGGATTCGCCGATTTTCCACGTCAATGGCGACGACGCCGAAGCGGTGGCCTTTGTTACCCGCCTGGCCGTGGAATACCGTCAGACCTTCAAGAAGGATGTCGTCATTGACATCTTCTGCTTCCGTAAGCTCGGCCACAACGAGCAGGATGAGCCGATGGTTACCCAGCCGCTCATGTACAAGAAAGTGGCTGCCCACCCGGGTACCCGCAAGCTGTACGCGGATCAGCTGGTCAACGCCGGTGTCATGCCGGCCGACGGCCCGGATGCCATTATCAAGGACTTCCGTGCACACCTCGACAAGGGTGAGCTGCTGTACAACCCGGTTATCTCCGATTACAAGCGCAACAATGCCCAGGATTGGCGCCCGTACATGACTAAGTCCTACATCGAGACCTGTAATACCAAGGTCCCGGCGAAGGAACTGAAGCGTCTGGGCCTGAAGCTGGCCGATCTGCCGGAAGGTTTTGTACCGCATTCCCGCGTCAAGAAGATCATCGAAGACCGTCGTGGTATGGCTGAAGGCAAACTGCCGGTTGACTGGGGTATGGGTGAGAACCTAGCCTACGCTACGCTGCTGGCCGAAGGTTATGGCGTCCGTATCTCCGGTGAAGACGTCGGTCGCGGCACCTTCTTCCACCGTCATGCCACCATCCATGACCAGAACCGTACCAGCTGGGACGTTGGCAGCTATCAGCCGCTAGCCCACCTGCAGGATAAACAGGGTTCTTTCCAGTGCTACGAATCGGTGCTGTCGGAAGAGTCCGTTCTGGCCTTCGAATACGGCTATGCCACGGCCGAGCCTAATCAGCTCGTTGTCTGGGAAGCCCAGTTCGGTGACTTCGTGAACGGTGCCCAGGTGGTTGTTGACCAGTTCATCGCTTCCGGTGAGACCAAGTGGGGTCGTGGTTGCGGTCTCGTCATGCTGCTGCCGCACGGCTACGAAGGTCAGGGTCCAGAGCACTCGTCGGCTCGTCCGGAACGTTTCATCCAGCTGTGTGCTGAAATGAACATGGAAGTCTGTGTTCCCTCGAACGCCAGCCAGATCTATCACGTGCTGCGTCGTCAGATGGTGCGCAAGCAGCGTAAGCCGCTCGTCATCTTCTCGCCGAAATCGCTGCTCCGTAACAAGGATGCCAGCTGCTCGATGGACGACCTGTCGAAGGGCGAATTCCAGCGTGTGATCGGTGAAGTGGATGATCTGAACCCGTCTAAGGTGACCCGTGTCATCCTGTGCTCGGGCAAGGTCTACTACGAGCTGCTCAACGCCCGTCGTGAACAGAAACTGGAACACATTGCCATCGTGCGTATCGAACAACTGTATCCGTTCCCGGAAGAGTCGTTCAAGACCGAATTGGCGAAGTTCCCGAAAGCCACCGAAATCGTCTGGTGTCAGGAAGAACCGCGTAACCAGGGCTTTTGGTATTGGTTTGCCTCGCGTCAACACCTAGCCCGTTCGGTCGGTCCGAAGCAGAATCTGCTCCTCGTGTCGCGTCCGGCTGCAGCATCGCCGGCCGTAGGCTACCTGGCCAAACACAACGAGCAACACAAAACTTTGATCGAGTCCGCTCTGGGCAAGATCGAGTATTAATAATCACCATAAGAGTCCGTGGAGAGAATAATGGCAATTATCGACGTCAAAGTCCCGCAGCTGTCTGAATCGGTCGCCGAGGCAACCCTGGTTTCCTGGCACAAGAAGGAAGGCGAAGCCGTTTCCCGCGATGAGAACCTCATCGATATCGAAACCGACAAAGTGGTGCTAGAGCTGCCCGCACCGGATGGTGGTGTGATCGTCAAACTGATCAAGGGTGACGGCGACACCGTTGTCTCGGGTGAAGTCATCGCCCAGATTGATACGGCTGCTACTGCTTCGGCCCCGGCCCCAGCCGCCGCTGCTGCACCCGCAGCGGCTCCGGCTCCGGCCACTGCACCGGCGGCAGCCGCCCCGGCCGCTGCTGCTGGCACGGCTAGCCCGGCTGCTCGCAAGATCCTCGAAGAGAAGGGTATTGCTGCGGGTGATGTTGCTGGTACCGGCCGCGGTGGTCGTGTGTCGAAGGAAGATGCCGTGGCTGCACAGCCGAAGGCCGCTGCTGCTGCACCGGTTGCCCTGGGTGAACGTTCGGAACAGCGTGTACCGATGTCGCGTCTGCGTGCTCGTATTGCCGAGCGCCTGATTCAGTCGAAGAACGAAAACGCCATCCTGACCACGTTCAACGAAGTGAACATGGGCCCGGTTATGGCACTGCGTAAGCAGTATGCCGAGAAGTTCGAAAAGCAGCATGGTGTTCGTCTGGGCTTCATGGGCTTCTTCGTCAAGGCCGCCTGTGCCGCGCTGCAGAAGTTCCCGATCCTCAACGCCTCGGTTGACGGTAACGACATCGTCTATCACGGCTACATCGACATCGGTATCGCTGTCGGTTCGCCGCGTGGTCTGGTGGTGCCCATCATCCGTAATGCTGACCAGCTGAGCATTGCCGAAATCGAAATGAAGATCGCCGAGTTCGGTGCCAAGGCCAAAGACGGCAAGCTGTCGATGGAAGAACTGTCGGGTGGTACGTTCTCGATCTCCAACGGTGGTGTGTTCGGTTCGATGCTGTCGACCCCGATCATCAACCCGCCGCAATCGGCGATCCTGGGCATCCATGCCACCAAGGATCGTGCTGTGGTCGAAAACGGACAGGTCGTCATCCGCCCGATCAACTACCTCGCCATGTCGTATGACCACCGCATCATTGACGGCCGTGAAGCCGTTCTGGGCCTGGTCACGATGAAGGAAGCGCTGGAAGATCCGGCTCGCCTCCTGCTCGGCGTCTAAGAAAGGAAGTTCACGATGTCTCAGCAATTTGACGTACTCGTGATCGGTGGCGGCCCCGGTGGTTACGTGGCCGCAATCCGTGCCGCTCAGCTCGGCTTCAAGGTCGCCTGCTGCGAATCCAATCCTTATGCCGACCCGAAGGGTCAGCCGCGTCTGGGCGGTACCTGCCTGAACGTCGGTTGTATCCCGTCGAAGGCACTGCTGCACACCTCGCACATGTTTGAGGAAGCCGGTCATGCCTTTGAAGATCAGGGCATTACAGTTGGCGCACCGAAGATCGACGTGGCTAAGATGATTGCCCGCAAGGCCAATATCGTCACGCAGCTGACGCAGGGTATCGCCGGCCTGTTCAAGAAGAACAAGGTGACGTTCCTGGCGGGTCATGGTAGCTTTGTTGGCCAGGGTGCTGGTGGCTGGCAGGTTCAGGTCGGTAAAGAAACGGTCGAGGCCAAGCAGGTTATTATCGCCACCGGTTCGACCGCCCGCCATCTGCCCAACGTACCGGTTTGCAACGAAATCGTTTGTGACAACATCGGTGCTCTGGAAATGGGTGCTGTACCGAAGAAGCTGGCCGTTATTGGCGCCGGCGTCATCGGTCTGGAAATGGGTAGCGTTTGGCGTCGTCTGGGTGCCGAAGTGACTGTCCTTGAAGCCATGCCGGATTTCCTGGCTGCGGCGGATCAGGACGTTGCCAAAGAAGCCCAGAAGATCTTCACCAAGCAGGGTCTTTCGTTCAACTTCGGTGTCAAGATCGGTGAAATCAAGACCTCGAAGAAAGGCGTCAGCATCAACTACACCGACAAAGATGGCAAAGAGCAGAAGCTCGATGCCGACCGTCTGGTGGTGTCGATCGGCCGTATCCCCAATACGCAGGGTCTGGGCGCTGACAAAGTCGGCCTCAAGCTCAACGAGCGTGGCATGGTGGAAGTTGACGGTCACTGCAAAACCAACCTGCCGGGCGTTTGGGCGATTGGTGATGTGGTGCGCGGTCCCATGCTGGCCCACAAGGCTATGGAAGAGGGCGTCGCCGTTGCTGAACTGATGGCAGGTCAGGCGGGTCACATCAGCTTCGACACCATCCCCTGGGTCATCTACACCGATCCGGAAATCGCCTGGGTTGGTAAGACCGAGCAGCAGCTCAAGGCTGAAGGCGTTGCCTACAAGGCGGGTAAGATCCCGTTCCTGGCCAATGGTCGTGCACTGGGTGCCGGCAATGCCCAGGGCTTCGTCAAGATGCTGGCTGACGCCAAGACAGACCGCATCCTGGGCGTTCACATCATCGGCCCGAATGCTTCGGAGCTGATCGGTGAGTGTGTGGTGGCAATGGAATTTGGTGCTGCCAGCGAAGACCTCGCGCGCATCTGCCACGGCCACCCGACACTGTCGGAAGTGGTGCACGAAGCTGCGCTGGCCTGCGATAAGCGTCCGTTGCACTTCTAAGCAATACCGTAAAAATAAAAACGGGAACCTGAGGGTTCCCGTTTTTATTGGTTGATACAATAAAAAGCGCTTACTTCTTCAGCCAGCCCTTCTTATTGAAGTACCAGAAGGGGATCGCCACGGAGATCGCCATCAGCGTTAGAGAGAACGGGTAGCCGTACTCCCAGTCGACTTCGGGCAAGTATCTGAAATTCATGCCATAAATACTGGCGATCAGGGTTGGCGGCAGCATCGCAACGGAGGCCACCGAGAAGATCTTGATGATACGGTTCTGGTTGATGTTAATGAAACCAACGGTCGCATCCATCAGGAAGTTCAGCTTGTCGAACACAAAACCCGTGTGGCCATCCAGCGAATCAATATCGCGGAGAATCTGACGGCCCTCGTCGTTTTGTTGTTCGTTCAGTAGCTTGATGCGCATCAGAAAGGACACGGCACGACGGGTATCCATCAGGTTGCGACGGATACGGCCATTCAGATCCTCTTCGACGGCAATACCGGACAGTACAATACCCGCAGTGTCATCAGACATTTCACTACCGAGTACCTGCTTGCTGAACTTGTCCAGGCGATCATAGATGCCTTCGATAATATCGGCCGAATATTCCACGTCGATATCCAGCAGTTGCATCAGCACGTCTTTTTCATCGCTCACATAGTAGGGCTGACGACGGGCGCGCAGACGGAGCAGGCGGAACTGGGCCAGCTCGTCCCGGCGGATGCTGAACAGCAGACCACCTTTGAGAATAAAAGCCACACGCATGGTGTCGCTGTCTTCATCGCTGTGCTGGAAAAAGTCGGAACGGATATGCAGTTCGCCGTTCTCACCTTCAAAGAAGCGGGCAGACGCCTCAATGTCATCAACTTCATCTTCTTCGGGAAGATCAATCTCGAAGATGCTTTTTGCCCAATCACGCTCCTCCTCAGTCGGGGACTCGAAGTCGACCCAGACAGGATGACAGTGCTGCAGATCTTCCAGGGACTCGACAGTCACCTGCTGCAAGCGGCCGTGGTTGAGCTCAAAAGCGGTAATCA
>CAYLWV010000027.1:0-7152 GCA_964387485.1 uncultured Dechloromonas sp.
TGGCACGGCGCACATCACCACGACGCTTCAGTTCAATCGAAGCCACCAGCGGCGAGTAGGTCTGGAACGTACGCTCAACGCCTTCGCCCGACGAAATCTTACGGACAATGAAATTCGAGTTGAGGCCACGGTTACGCTTGGCAATCACAACGCCTTCGTAAGCCTGCAGACGCTCGCGCGAGCCTTCCTTAACCTTCACCTGAACCACAACGGTGTCACCCGGTGCGAATTCGGGAATGGTCTTGCCTTCGGTCAGGCGCGAAATTTCTTCTTGTTCGAGTTGTTGAATCAGATTCATGTCGTTAATCTCCTTGTTGTGACGACCGCAGAGCTACTCACCCGATTGCTCGAGCTTCTTGAGTAGTTGCATTTCTTCCTTGCTGAAAGCTCGATCCTTCAACAAGTCCGGACGCCGGGTCCGGGTCCGTTTCAAGGACTCGGCCAAACGCCAAACGCGTATTTTCTCATGATTTCCGGATAAAAGCACGTCCGGCACACCACAACCTTCATAAACCTCCGGTCGGGTGTAGTGCGGACAGTCCAGCAAACCGGTGGCAAACGAATCTTCTTCCGCCGACTGGCTGTCGTTCAGCACCCCCGGCTGATAGCGCAACACGGCATCCATCAGCATCATCGCGGGCAATTCGCCACCAGACACCACAAAATCACCCACGGACACTTCGAGATCGACCTTACGCTCGATCACCCGCTCATCAATGCCCTCGTAACGCCCACACACCAGCACCAGCGATTGACGGGTCGCCAGCTCGCGTACCAGGCGGTCATTCAGAGGAACCCCTTGCGGTGACAGATAGATGACCAACGACGCCTCATCCCTGACGGCAGCAACGCCTGCATCAATCGCCTGCTCCAGCGGTCCGGGAATCATCACCATACCCGGCCCACCGCCAAACGGTCGATCATCAATCGTCTTGTAACGGTCTGTCGCAAAATCACGCGGATTATGCGTCGTCAGCGAACAGATCCCCGTTTCAAAAGCACGCCTTGAAACACCGAAGCGCGTGACGGCCTCGAACATTTCGGGAAACAGGGTAATAGCAGCCAGACGCAAGGAAGCACCCACCGGTATTACCAGTCAGCCGCCCATGCCACATGAATCAGGCCTGCGGCCTTGTCCACCTGAAGCACGATGTCGCTGACAAACGGGATCAGGCGTTCACGTTTCTTTTCCTGGCTGTCGTCAACAACAATGAGCACCGCATTCGCACCGGTTTCAATCAAGCGGTCAACCTTGCCCAGGAGTTCATTCTGGGCATTGACCACGTTGAGACCAATCAGATCTGCCCAGTAGTATTCGTTGTTCGCAAGCGCCGGCAGAGATTCCAAAGGCGCACCGATCCAGAAGCCACGCAAGGCCTCGGAACCATTTCGGTCAGAAACATGCTCGAGCTTAACGACTAGGCCATCACCGTGCATCCGCATCGACTCCGGAGAGACCGCGCGCCACATTGCCTGACCCTCGACATCAGGTTCTTTATCGGAAATCCACCAGGTTGGCATGTTCAACCAACCTTCCGGATCATCGGCAAAAGGATGCAGATGAAACCATCCTTTGATGCCGTAAGCCGCACCGACGCGGCCAAGAACGACACAACGCTGCTGCGTTGCGCCTTCTTTGACAACAGACTTAGGCTGCAAGTTTGGCAGCGTAGCCCTTGGCCAGCTGGGCAACGCGCGGCGATACCTGAGCACCAACGCTCTTCCAGTAAGCCAGACGTTCCATATCGATGCGCAGCGGCTCTTCTGCACCCGAAGCTACCGGGTTATAGAAGCCAAGACGCTCGACGAAACGGCCATCACGGCGCGTACGCGAGTCAGCAACGACCAGAGTGTAGAAAGGACGCTTTTTAGCGCCACCACGGGAAAGACGGATAACGACCATACGGATGATTCCGGACAGAGAAAAACCGCGGATTGTACAGAAAGATTGGCCGGAACGCCAGCCTTTTGTCTGTTTATTCCGGAAAGACGTTGGCGATACTGGCCTGAACAGCCTCCGCCGCCGCCTTCGGGTCCGCAGCACCCCGGATCGGGCGCCCCATCACGATATAGTCTGCGCCATTGCGGAAAGCCTGTTCGACATCGACCGTGCGCTTCTGATCGTCGCCCCCGCGGTTTTCCACAGGACGAATACCCGGCGTCACCACCATAATCCGCGGGCCAAGCTCCTGCCGAATCACGGGCGCTTCCAGACCCGACGAAATAATGCCGTCGCAACCAGCCTCCAGAGCACGTCGTGCACGCGAAAGCACCAGTTGAGCGACATCGCACTGGAACCCCAGATCATCCAGGTCTCCACGATCCAGGCTGGTCAGTGCCGTCACAGCCAGCACTTTGAGGTTGCCCTTTTCTTTCCCGGCCGCCTCCATGATGGCCTGGTTACCATGAATGGTCGCAAACGCCACATTTCTTTTCGCCAGCGCTCGAATCGCCGAACGCACGGTTTCCGGCACATCAAAAAACTTCAGATCCACGAAAACCTTTTTACCGCGCTCACCCAGCCAGTCGATCAGCTCGAAATAGCCGCCGGCCATGAACAACTCCATACCCACCTTATAGAACTGAACGCTATCACCCAGCTGCTCCACCAGCGCCCGGGCCTCTGCGGCATCAGCCACATCCAGTGCCACAATCAAACGTTCATTTCGGGGAACAGCAATCTGCGAGCGCAGGTCGGTCGTATTCAGAGCAGTCATCAGGAACTCCAGGCAATCAGGTTACAACGATGCGCATTATGACAGACAGCGATCACGCTTCAGGACAAATAGCGCTGAAAACCATGTTGCCGCCCGGGCGAATCCGAGAGTTCGGCGGTCACCACACACCCCAACAGCACCATCAGCCAGCACAGATACAGCCAGAGCAGAAACACCGGCACAATGGAAAACGCACCGTAGATCGCCGTCAATGAAGAAAATTTCTGGAGATACTGGCCGAATCCCCACTGCAGGAGCGCAATGCCTGCCGCCGCAGCCAATCCACCCGCCAGGGCATAGCGTATCGGGACACGGCAGTTGGGTAAGACGTAATTCAGCCAGGCCAGAAACGCCGTCAACGTCGCTGTCCCCACCAGACCGGATGCCAACCGACGCAACCATTGTGGCTCGTTGAAAAAGCCCATGGACAATGAAATAGCCCACATCACTCCGGCGAACCCCATGCCCAGCACCACCGGCACAATACATAACAAGAGGAGGTAATGCCCCAGCCGATAAAGAAAACGGCGGTCCGGCGTAAGCCGCCAGATCCGGTTGAAGGCCTGCTCAATCGCCCAGAACATCGCCCAGACCACCACCAGTAAAAACCCAAGACCGACCACGGTAAAGCGGGTCGCATTCGCGGAAAAGGTCAGCGTGTAATTGGCAATCAGCTTGCCGGCCTTTTCAGGCAACAGATAAGTCACCAGCAACTGATCAAAAGCGGCGTGCACCTCGGCAAACCCTGGCACCCAGGAAGCGATCACCAGCACCAGGGCAACCAGAGGCACCAGCGACAACAGGGTCGTATAGGCCAGCCATGCTGCCACGACATCCAGTTCATCTGCACGAATGCGCACCAGCAATGCAAAGCATGGCTGCAGTTTCATGCGCAGCAATCGCATCATCGACATCAGAGAGAATCGGTTAGAGAACATAGGGCAGCGGCAGGCGCATCACATCACGGGATATCTGGCAGGTATGATACGGCATGCGAAAAATTCTTGTTTTGTACTACAGCCAGAAAGGGTCCGTTGAAGCGCTGGCCCGGGCCATTGCCCATGGCATTGACAGTACGCCGGGTGCAGAAGCCATCCTAAGAACGGTACCGCGCGTCAGCACGGTGTGCGAAGCAACTGCGCCAGAGATCCCTGATACCGGCGCCCCCTATGCCACCCTCGCGGATCTTGAAAGCTGTGATGGTCTGGCGTTAGGCAGCCCGGTACGCTTTGGCAATATGGCTGCGTCGATGAAGCACTTCTGGGATAGCACGATCACGACATGGCTTTCGGGTGAGCTGGCCGGCAAACCGGCGGCCGTGTTTACATCGTCCGGCAGTATGCATGGCGGCAATGAAACCACGTTGTTGAGCATGATGCTGCCACTGTTTCATCACGGCATGCTCTTGATGGGTTTGCCCTACAGCCTGCCCGAGCTCTCCGAAACCACAAGCGGTGGTACGCCCTACGGCCCGAGTCATATCGCGGGTAGCCAAGGTAGCCCTATATTGAATCCGGAAGAAATCATTCTGGCCAAAGCACTGGGCAAACGTCTCGCCGAGACAACGCTGAAACTGAACCCTGCTCACGCCGTATCATGAACCAGCCTACAACTCCAATGAATACATCCCTGAACCGTTTACGCTGGACGGCCGTGCTGTCGCTACTCGGACTCATTGTGCTTTCGCTGCTCTGGGAGCGTTGGTTGGCACCGATCAGACCGGGTGGTTCCTGGCTGATGCTGAAGGCAGTCCCGCTACTTTTGCCGCTGCGCGGCCTAATGCATGGGAAACGCTATACCTATCAGTGGTCGTCACTGCTCATTCTGGCGTATCTGACAGAAGGCCTGGTTCGTGCCAGCAGCGACACCGGCACCAGTCAGATTCTCGCGATGATCGAACTGACACTGGCCGGCATTTACTTTATCTGTGTGCTCCTGTTCTGCCGTGAAACGCGACCATCATTGACCAATCCGGCGCTCAAACGGAAAAGCAAAAAAACGGCCCAGCAAGACTAACCGGATCAGGCGGCGCCCGTACCGCCGACCGTCAACCCGTCAATGCGCAGGGTCGGCTGCCCAACCCCCACGGGGACGCTTTGCCCCTCCTTGCCGCAAGTACCAACACCCGAATCCAGCGCCAGATCGTTTCCGATCATACTGACACGCGTCAGGGCATCCGGGCCATTACCGATCAATGTGGCGCCTTTAATCGGATACTGAATTTTGCCGTTCTCGACCCAATAGGCTTCGGACATCGAGAAGACAAATTTGCCGTTGGTGATATCGACCTGACCACCGCCAAAGTTAACGGCATAGATACCACGATCAATCGAAGCCAGAATTTCTGCAGGGTCCTGCTGGCCGGCCATCATGTAGGTATTCGTCATGCGGGGCAGCGGCAAATGCGCATAGGACTCGCGGCGTCCATTACCCGTTGGGCTCACCCCCATCAAACGGGCGTTATGCGTATCCTGGATATAGGCTTTCAGAATACCATCCTCAATGAGCACGGTCTGTTGTGCCGGCGTTCCCTCATCATCGACATTCAGTGAACCACGACGCCCCGTTAACGTGCCATCATCCACGACCGTGACGCCGGGTGCCGCGACACGCTCTCCGATCCGGTTGGCAAAGGCCGAACTTCCCTTACGATTGAAGTCACCTTCCAGCCCGTGACCAATCGCTTCATGCAGCAGAATGCCCGGCCAACCTGGGCCAAGGACGACACTCATTTGCCCGGCTGGTGCCGGACGGGCATCCAGATTCACCACCGCCTGGTGTACGGCGTCCTGTGCGTAACGACGCAATACCTCATCGGTGAAATACGCATAATCCGTGCGGCCACCGCCACCGGCATAACCTTGCTCCCGCCGTCCCTGCTGTTCGACAATGACGGTAACTCCGACCCGCACGAGCGGACGGATATCGGCAATGCGCTGGCCATCGGCCCGCTGCACCATCACCACATCGTACTCGGCCGAGAGCGACGCCATCACCTGCTTCACCCGCGGATCCAGCGCACGGGCCAGATGCTCGAGTTTTTCCAGTAGGGCTACCTTGGCCGGGGCCTCCAGCGAAGCGATGGGATTCAGCGGCAAATAACGGACCTCCGAACCCGCCGGCTGTAACGACGACCTGGCGGATGAGAGATCAACGCTCTGATCATTACCCGTTGCACCGATTTCCCGAACGGCACTGCTGGCGGCTTTAAGCGATGGCAGCGAAACGTCGTCCGAGTAGGCAAACGCCGTTTTCTCACCACTGATGGCACGCACACCGACGCCCTGGTCAATGCTGAAACTGCCAGCTTTAACGATGCCCTCTTCGAGACTCCAGCCTTCGGAGCGCGTTGCCTGAAAATAGATATCGGCATCATCAATACCGGATTGCATCACGCCATCCAGAATGGCCGCGACTTGATGCCCAGCCAGACCCTGATGATCCAGGAGCAGGTTTTCGGCAACCGTCAGCGCCGCCTCCGGTGTATTGCAAGCATTATGTGAGTTCATGTTGAAATCCTACGATGTTTGAGTGCTGGCAACCGATGCCGGACCGTCTCAAGCCTCTGTCTGTTGAAGTCTGCACATACCCAGCCTTCCCCGCTGGGCAGCACGCTCAAAATATCGCCCCAGGGATCCACAATCATGCTGTGGCCCCAGGTTTTACGACCTGTCTCATGGCGCCCCCCCTGGGCGCTGGCAATCACATAGCACTGGTTCTCGATCGCACGAGCACGCAACAGGACCTCCCAGTGAGCCTCGCCCGTCGTAGCGGTAAACGCCGCCGGTAACACCAGCACATCCACCGGTCCCAACGCCCGGAAGTATTCCGGAAATCGCAGGTCATAACAGATCGACAGCCCGATGCGGGCAAACGGTGTTTCAAAAGCCACCGGATGTGTGCCGGCCTCAATGCTCAACGATTCGTCATAGGCTTCGGCACCCGCCTTGAACCCAAAGAGATGCATCTTGTCATAACGACTGATCTGCTGCCCATCCGGAGCGTAAACCAAGGTGCTATTCAGAGCGCGCTGCGGGTCCGTCCCAGCCATCGGAATCGAACCGCCAATCAACCAGACACCCAGTTCCCGCGCCAATCCGGACAGCATGCTCTGCAAGGGACCGCCTTCTTCGCTTTCACGAATCGCTAACCGTGCCTCATCCGTCGCCCCGATCATCGGAAAGAATTCAGGCAGTGCAATCAATCGGGCGCCATCAGCCGCTGCGCCCCGGACCAAACGATCAACCGCGGCCACGTTATCAAGCACACGCGGCGAAGACACCATCTGGATCGCCGCCACCCGCATACGCTGCGTCATTGGGCACCGCCTCCAGGCTTTCGGGCCGAGGCTGACGACGTGGCCGAATCGCCAGTCGCATTCGATGGCGATGGCGATGGCGACAGAGCATCACCCACCGCAGAAACGACGTTACCC
>CAYLWV010000027.1:7252-18615 GCA_964387485.1 uncultured Dechloromonas sp.
CGATGGCGATGGCGATGGCGACAGAGCATCACCCACCGCAGAAACGACGTTACCCGGCAAATCCACTACCGCCTTGCCGGCCTTGACGGTGTCCGTGGCGATGGATTGTTTATCGACCAACGGATCCGACCAGGTGCCGGTAATGTGATATTGATAAGAGAAAACCTTGCTCAGTGGATCATCCAGCACCTTCTGCGCCACAAAGGTGGCGGCACCGACAATCGGATTAAGCACGGTCACGCCCAGTGCAACACTATTGCTTAAGGCCGGACGAACGGTCACCACCACATCCTGCGTTTGCGTCGCCAGATTGGTTTCACCACGCATCAGCACTTTGGCCGCAGGTGCATCCATTTGCAGATCCGAGGTCTTCATCAAACCATCGCGAATATCGAAACGGCCATCGATGGCTTCAAAGGCCAGGCCATCACTGAAAATATCTCGGAAATCCAGCGTCAGACGCTGCGGCAAGGACTGTAGGGATAGCAAACCCAGCAGACGGCCAACACCCGGATCCATTTTGGAGAATTGGCCATTCTTCGCAGTCATTTTGAAATTGCCGGACAACCGCGCCGGATCAAAACCAAAGGGAGAGCCAGGCCAGCTGACTTGCCCTTCCATCGCCGCCGTGCCGCGTTTGACCGTGCCCGGATAACCCAGCTTGGTCAGCAAATTGCCCACTTGTGGACTATTCAATTTGAAATCCATCGAAGAGAGATGGGTTTGGGAAGCAGCAGCACCCTGATTGCGGGTTACCCAGTTCAACCGTCCGCTGAAACGTAAATCAGGGCCGTCCAGCAAAAAGGGATCCACACGCCAGGACTGACCCTGACCGGTCTTCTGATTTCTGGCCTTGAAGCTCAAGCGGCCCCAGGGCTGGCCTTGCCAAAGCAGCTCGTCAACGCGAAATGACAGATCAGGCAACGCATCGATCTCCTGACCACTACTGGCAGCATTACCCGGTTGCGTATCCGTAGCCGCCGTTAAATCCAGGCGATTCAATCGGCCCTGCAACAGGCCTCGCTCCCCTGCATCACCGACGCCAGGGGGCAGCCATTCCAGATCTCCCTGCAGTTCACGGCTGGCCATCTGGATCGATGTCCGATCCGCCGCCGTTTGCACCGACGCTCTGAAATCCTGGAATCTACGGCCGAACGCTTTGACGACCGGTGCTTTCAGAGACACGGCCAGCGGCGGCATGGCTCGGTTATTACCACTCGCACTGGCACCCGTACGTGAACGGCCGGCACCGAGCCCCGTCGCACGTAACCAGAAATCCAGATCTACCGGTTTCAGCGACTCCACCTGTAACCCGGGTTGATCCAGTGCAGCCAGCGTCTGACCGGACCCGATCATCACTTTACCGCGGACCAACTGCCCCCGTGCATTCATCCCCAGCACGCCCGCCGCTGCGCTTCCCAATGTCCATCGCCAGACCTGATCCACCGCACCCTGTGGCTTGCGCCCATTGCCCGCAACATTTTGCCGTGACAACATCAACGGCATTGCGGCGGCAGCCCCCTTGTTAAAAGGCTCGGGCAATGCAGAGGTAATACCGCGCAAATCGGAAGACAGATTCAAATCCACACGGCCGTTACGCATCATGACGTTGGCCTGCCAGTTGGCACGACCGGACAGTTGCTCGAACACCGGTAGGTCATAGTAATGACGCAACTCCGCAATGCTCGCCCGTCCCGTCGCCTGAATGCTGGCACCCTGGGCATCCGTACTGATTCGGATCGCTAATGGCTCACCAGACCACTGCCCCTGCAGATCACGACTCTCGATGCTGCTTTCGCTAAACTGGAGCGTGCCGTTCACGGCGGTCACCGGCGGGGTATTGGGCAACACGGTCAAACGATTGTTCAGGAAGCTGTATTGCCCTTTCACCCTTACATCCGACGACTTAGCCAGATTCAGATCAACGCTCATATCCAGCTTGCCTAACCCATCGGCCGACATATCATCGGCAAAATGGTGGATGTGATCCGCGAGGGGCGTGTCTTTCAGAAAACTCACGGCACTGGCCGTCGGTCCTTCTGCCTGACCGGACACCACCAGATGATTTTCGAAGGCGCTCACGTCAGCCATCGTGGCCCGAATGTTGGAAAAGCGCATGCCATTGATCTGCCCTTTGTTGGCAGCAACCTGGATCTGGTTCTGATTCATGTCGAAGGTGGCTGATAATTTCTCAAGCACCGGGTAACCCTCGGCGTATTTCACGTTAACGTCCTGGGTCTTGAAACCCAGATAGAACCTGCCAGGCGCACCCCTGGCTTCGGACGATTCCGGCGCGGCACCGGGTTCCGGGGTGCCATAAGGCATATCCCAGACCCGACCGGACATTTCGATACGGAAGTCCGACATCGTGCCACCCGAAATAGCGCCTCTAACCCACTTGGAAATATCGGGTGAAGCACTCAGCGGAATATATTTCCAACCGCTCTCCGTCTTCGCCTCATCAAAAACGATCTTCATATCCACCGTGCCGGCTTTTTCCTCGTCGGAGGCCGACGGCGACAGACTACCTGACCAGCCACCGTTAACTTCGGCTACGAGGTCAGCATTGCGTAACTGCAGGCCTTTCACTTTGACAGCAAGTACATCATCAGTTTTCGTCCAGTTAATCTGGCCGGTCAGCTGTTCGAGAGGGACCTCGTTCACCGGTAGGATATTCGGCGATGCCAGGATACTTTTCCCAGTATTCAAGGTGACCTTACCGGCGCTCTGGTTAATATCGAATTTTGCCGACACCCCCTGAACATAGCGGCTACGATCAGCAGATCGCAACGCCAGATCACGGACATTGCCCTGTGCATCAAACTGACGCAACTCGGATCCCGTCATGACACCCTGAAATTTGAGCTTTTCAACCGTGCCCGCTGGTGCGGTTTCGGCCAGTTGTCGCCGCAGATCTGCGGGCAACGGCATGCTCTCTGCCAGCTGCCGCCATCGACCGATATCCAGATATGACACGCGAAAAGTCATCTCGCGCTGTGCATCGCTCTCGACATCCTTGATAAAAAGATTTGCGGGCTTTTCGGCATGGCCGGCGGCGTCTGTAAACACAAACTGATCAAGGGTTAATTGCGTATTGCGTCCTTCGTCACGACGTTTGAACGAGATCGATGAAGACAACTGCTTCAGCATGAACGGCTTCAGCTCTGGCGACAACAACGCTTGTAAGTGGGTCAAGGCAACCTCACCATCCAACGCCGTCAGATCTGCACCCTGCATCGCCAGCGTGATATCCGCCCGGAGTTTGCCGGACTGAACCGGTACAGGATAATCGAACCAGGTTGCCCAGGGCGCCAAATCGAGCTCGGCCGTCTTCAACGCAATCTCCATCGGCCATGCCTGCCAAGCACTGAAGCTCCGGCCATACCAGTTCACTTGTAACTTGACCGGCTTTCCGTAGACAGCGGGAGGGGCCACGGTCAGATCCAGGCGATGTTTTCCGGCACGGCTGCGCAAGCGCACATCCACATCCGTCAACACCAGCGTTGGCGTATTGCGCACTTTGTCTGTCCAGCGGATTTGACCACTACGCAGATTCAAGGTCCCCTGTTCCAGCAGGGCATCGACATTGAAGTCGCCCTCACCGCTGAGGGGCAAGCCTGACAAAAACAACGCACCGGTCGCATCACGCCGGAAATCCAGGTCCGGCGTTTCCACCAACAGTGAGCGAAAACCCAGTGATCCGGTCAAAAGCGGCCACCAGGCGATCTCGGCCTTGATCTGGCTCAGCGTCACGGCGGGCCGCTGCTGGCGATCAAATACCACCACATCGCCCAGCGTAAATCGCGGATGGAACTGTGACCAATCGGCAGATAAAGCGCCAAGCTCGACTTGAACGCCGAGGGCTCGCCCCACTTCGATCGCTAAACGCTCTCGATAATCGTTAATGTGCGGAAACAACCAGAACTGCAGCACGCAGGCCGCAATAATCCATAATCCGACAATAACCGTGACAGCACCTCCCACGGTTCGACGGAACCATTTTCTGGACAACAGCGTCCGAATGCCTTGAACAGGCACAGTAAACAAACCGGACGAACGAGACAGAAAACGTCGCAATGACACCACCCAAAAGACAAATGCAGGCTGAAACACGGACCAAGGCTGCCATGATGGACCAGCCAGCCGCTTAGTGCCACAATTTTATATGAAGCCTCTTAGCGCGTCAGATCCCGTCTGCCGCCTGCCACATAAATGGACATCCATGACCCTACCGCTTTCCCCTATTCCCGAAGCCGCCCGGATTCACCAAACGCCTGTCTGCCATAGCGATTTTGATGCCCGATTGCGCTTTGCACGTCGACATAGCCGCTATCTGGACCAATTGCTGGCGGCTCGGCCAGCCATCGAACCCTGGCTGCTAACGCATGCCCAGCAAACTTTAACGGCATCGACCTTGCTCGACTTCCTCACGAACACATTGGCACAGTCAGAAGTATCCGGTAGTGACGAAGCGCTCCAGCAGGCGCTGCGGGGTTTACGTCAGCGGGTCATGGCGCATCTGATCGTACGGGATATCGCGGACGGTGCCTCCCTTGCCGAAATTGTCGAAACCATGACTCTATTGGCCGATGTCACCACGCGCTATGCGTTGGATCATCTGCATTTTGAATTGGTGAAGCGCTATGGCGCACCCTGCAATAGTTCGAACGAACCATTGCATCTGGCCATCATTGGCATGGGCAAGCTCGGCGGACGGGAACTGAATGTGTCTTCCGATGTCGACTATATTTTTGTCTATCCGGAAGATGGTGAAACCGCCGGTCGCGAGGACGGCAGCGGCAGCATCGACAACTACGACTTCTTCACCCGCCTCGGCAAACGGCTGATTGCCAGCCTCAACGACATCACGGCAGACGGTCAGGTCTTCCGTGTCGATATGCGACTGCGCCCGAACGGCGACTCCGGCCCCCTCGTTTGCTCGAGTGATCTTCTGGAAAATTATTTCATCACCCAGGGTCGCGAATGGGAACGTTACGCCTGGATCAAGGCCCGCGTCATGAATGAGGACGACTCTGCCTGCTATCCGGCCATGACCACCAGTGTTGCCAAACCCTTTGTTTATCGTAAATATCTCGACTTTGGCGCCATCAACGCCATGCGGGCACTGCATGCGCAAATCCGCCAGGAAGTGACTCGCAAAGACCGGATGGAGCACATCAAACTGGGCCCCGGGGGTATTCGCGAAATCGAATTCATTGCGCAGGTATTCCAGCTCATCCGGGGCGGTCGGGATAGCTCACTGCAAATCCGCCCGACGCTCCTCGTCCTTCAGAGACTGGCACAGACCGGCCAGCTCGCAGCAGAGGATGTTGAAGCACTCACCGCGGCCTATGTGTTCCTGCGACGTCTTGAGCACCGGCTTCAGTATCTCGATGATGCCCAGACCCACATGCTGCCGGAATCCCCGGAGGACCGTACTCTATTGGCCGAAAGCATGGGGTACGCCAACTGGGAAGCTCTGTATGCGGCACTGAACCAGCACCGAGAGCTTGTCTCGCGACACTTTCAGGCGGTCTTTTCAGACCCATCCGACCGCGATGGTTCAGAAACGCTCAACGCCATATGGCAAGGCACGGCCTCTGCGGAGGAAGCAACAACACAGCTCACAACACTCGGTTATACCGACGCGCCCAACATCCTGGAACGCATTCAACGCCTGACGCAGGCCGCACGCTACCAGCAGCTGCCAGCCTCCAACCGAGAGCGCTTTGATGCGGCAGCCGCCAGCCTGCTGGCCGTTGCGGCCAAAACCAGTGCGCCCGACCAGTCACTGCTCCGGGGTCTGGATTTTCTGGAATCCATCTCGGGGCGCGGTGCCTATCTGGCACTCCTGCAGCAATACCCACAGGCACTGAGCCGCGTGGCCGATCTGGTCGGCGCATCAAGCTGGGGTGCCCAGTTCCTGACACGCCACCCCTTGCTACTGGACGAACTGCTCGATCAGCGGTTACTCGACAACGCCACCGATTTTGACGCCTACCGCCAGGAACTGGATCGCGCGCTGGCCGAAGTCCACGGCGACACCGAGGCCGAAATGAATATTCTGCGGGAGATGCATCACGCACAACTATTCCGCTTGCTCGTTCAGGATCTGGCCGGCCTGCACAGCTTGGAACGTATTTCCGATTTTCTATCCGAGCTGGCCGACATCATCGTCGACCGGACGGTGACACTGGTCTGGGACAAACTCAACAAGCGCCACACCGATACGCCACATTTTGCGGTGATCGGTTACGGCAAACTGGGCGGCAAAGAGCTCGGTTACGGTTCAGATCTCGATGTCGTCTATCTCTTCGATGATCCGGATCAGGATGCCGCACAAACCTACATGCGCCTGGGGCAACGCCTCACCACCTGGCTATCGTCACAGACATCCTCCGGCATCGTCTACGAAATCGACACCCGTTTACGTCCCAATGGTGAATCGGGCATGCTGGCGATCAGCCTCGATGGCTTCCGAGACTATGAAGAAAAATCGGCCTGGATCTGGGAGCACCAGGCGCTGACCCGGGCCCGCTTTGTGGCCGGTGATGCGGCGCTTGGCGCCCGCTTCGAGGCACTTCGCAAGCACATTCTCTGCCAGCAACGGGACATCGCGCATTTGCGCCAGGAAGTCATCAACATGCGCCAGAAAATGCTCGACGCGCATGGTGCGATCAAGCCAGATGCCTTTGATCTGAAGCAGGATCCGGGCGGCATTATTGATGTGGAGTTTATCGTCCAGTTTCTGATCCTGGCTCATGCCCACACGCATCCGGATTTAACGGAGAACCTCGGCAACATCGCTCTGCTCAAACGCGCGGCCGGACACGGACTGATTGATCCAACCCTATCAGAAGCGGTGCAATCCGCTTATCGTACCTACCGCGGCCTGCAGCACGCCAATCGTTTGAACGATGACCCTAAAGCCCGCCTGGCCATCACGCCAGCACTGCAGGCTAACATCGATGCCGTGCGCCAGCTGAAGCAACAGGTTCTGGGTATTTAAGGTTTGAGCTGGGCGTCCACCCAGAGATTGCGGCAACCGGTCTCCCGCACAAACAGCGCGGAGACCAACCCCAGCACGGCGAGCACAACCACGATGGATAACCCGAACCGGAAATCCTCCAGCGCATAAACGCGCACGCCATTGACCAGCGTACCGGACCAGACGCTGTCCATCAGCAAACCGACCAGAGGTTGCATGATGGCTGCACCGGCAAAACCGCCCACGTTGGCAATCGACGTGGACATCCCGGCCAGTTGTGGCGGATTGACCTCCTTGGCACAGGCCCAGGTCAGGCTGAAACCGGCCGCACTGAATCCCATCAGGAAGCACAGCGGCATTGTGATGGAAGCACCCAGCGTCTCGCCCCACCACCAGACACTCCAGATCGCCACAAACACCGCACTGGCTGCCACCAGAATCGATTTCCGCTGGCGTATCCGGTCCGACAGAATGCCCAGCGCCAGACAACCCACAGCAAAGCCTGCGTACATGAGGGATAAATGCGTCGCTGCGATATTGCGACTGTACCCATGCACCTGCGTCAGATACGGCATGGCCCAGAGGCCCGCAAAAGTGAAGTAGCTACCGCACAGGCCCAGGTTGGTCAGCGCCGGTGCCCAGGTCTGGCGATTGCGCATGACCGACAGCAAACCACCGATCACCACGGTGCGATCCACTTTGCTCCCCCCCATGGCCTGACTGCCGCGCATCATCCACCACGACAACGTACCGAACACGAGCGATGCCACCGCGACTGCCACAAACACATTGCGCCAGCCAATTTCAGCCGCCGCAAACGCCAGGGGCACCCCCGCCATCACGGAACCGATATTGCCAACGAAAACCCCAAGCCCCGTTAAAGAGGCAAAACGGCGCTCTTCAAAACTCAGTGCAATAATTTTCAGCATGGCAATGAAGGTGACCGAAACCCCTAGCCCGACCAGGGTTCTGCCGATTAGCGCGTGCGATAGGGTATCGGCCAGGCCGAACCACAAACTGCCGATAAACGAGACAACACCACCGATCAACATGATGCGCCGCGGCCCCAGGGTATCGACCAGTACGCCGGTCGGTACCTGCATCAGGGTGTAGACATAGAAATACGTCGCAGCCAGCACACCCAGCGATGCAGCGGAAGTCTCGAAGGACAGCGCCAGATCCTGCGCAATCGAAGCTGGGGCAAAGCGCTGAAAGAAGGACAGCGTATACGCGGCCATCACCACGACAAAAATCAACGTCGCCTGGCGCGACGGGGCGCTGAGCTGCTGTGGAAGCTTCATTGCAAAATTCCGAAGGGGCTTACTGTTTGCCGGTACTGCCAAAACCGCCTTCGGCACGCGTGCTGGCCGTAAACGCCTCGACAATGTTCATGGAGACCTGTAATACCGGGAATACCACCAACTGGGCGATCCGATCCAGCGGATTAATTTCGAACGGGGTATCACTGCGGTTCCAGAGCGATACCTTGATCTCCCCCTGATAATCCGAGTCGATCAATCCGACCAGATTACCCAGCACGATACCGTGCTTATGTCCCAGACCCGAACGGGGCAGAATCATGGCCGCCAGGCCCGGATCGGCCAGGTGAATGGCAATACCCGACGGCACCAGCACCGTCTCACCAGGTTCAATGACAATCGGTGCATCAAGACATGCGCGAAGATCCAATCCGGCAGCACCCGGTGTACCGTAAGCCGGTGGGGCATCGTGTAAACGGGCATCAAGAATACGAACATCAATACGGTGCATCAGCTTTTCCTTCATCAGTTCTCAAGACGATCAGCCAGCGCATGAACCAGCGCGCGTGCCAACGCCGGTTTGGCCAACAGGGGTAGCGAATGCCGACCCGCATCATCATATAAGGTGACCCGATTCTCGGTCGTGCCCAAACCCTCCGACACCAGATTGCCAATCACCAACGGCAAACGTTTGCGCAGGCGCTTAGCTTCGGCATACTCATCCAGATTCTGGCTCTCAGCAGCAAACCCGACGCAATAAGGCGCCGCCGGTAACGACGCCACTTCAGCCAGAATATCCGGATTCGTGGTCAGTGCAATCGTACGGCCACCATCGTCTGTTTCGGTTTTCTTCAATTTGTGTTCCGCCGCGTTCACCGGGCGGTAATCCGCCACGGCCGCCACGCCCACAAATACGTGCGCATCGGCAATGTCGGCCATCACAGCCTGCCGCATCTCGGCGGCAGTCAGCACATCAACGCAACGTACACCAAAGGGTGCCGGCAAGGCCACAGGACCACTGACCAGCACAACCTCGGCACCCGCCTGGGCAAATGCCCGGGCCATGGCATAGCCCATCTGGCCCGAGGAGCGGTTGGTAATCCCGCGTACGGGATCAATCGGTTCAAACGTCGGACCCGCCGTCATCACAATCTTGCGGCCTGCCAGGCGTTTGGGTGTCAGCGCACCCACGACAGCTTCCAGCAACTCGCACGGTTCCAGCATGCGTCCCGCTCCGGTTTCTCCGCAGGCTTGCACACCCACCCCGGGACCCCAGATGGCAACGCCATCCTCTCGCAACAGTGTCATGTTGCGTTGTGTCGCCGGATTTCCCCACATCTGGCGGTTCATCGCCGGGGCTACCGCCGCGTCGCAGTCTCGCGCCAGCACCAATGCCGAAAGCAGGTCATCCGCCCGGCCCTGCGCCATCTTCGCCAAAAAATCCGCCGAAGCCGGTGCAATCAGCATCAAATCCGCCGAACGAGTAAGATCGATATGTGTCATACCGCCGCCCTTTTCAGGATCCCAGGCATCCACCGCCACCGGATTGCCCGATAGCGCCTGAAACGTCAGGGGCGTGACGAAACGCGTTGCCGCATCTGTCATGACAACGACCACATCAGCGCCAGCCTTTTTCAACAGGCGCACCAGCTCGGCACATTTATAGGCGGCAATCCCACCCGTCACACCCAAGAGGATTTTTTTGCCGGCAAGTTCACCGGAGGGCTGCTCACAGACCGTCATCACACAAACCTTTTTATTAAATGCCGTCGACCGGCGCACTTGCATTGGGCTATTCTATCCATATTTAGGCGAAAGGCGGCCAAGTTCGGCCGTTCCTCCCCGGAGATGCTCGTGACGCTGAGAGACCGCCCCAGCAGTGAACGGCCACGTGAAAAACTGCTACAGCGCGGCCCGGAGTTTCTTTCCGATAGCGAACTGGTCGCTATCCTGCTACGGACCGGCCTGCCCGGCCAGGATGCTGTTGCGCTGGCCCATGCACTAATCGAACAATATGGCGGTCTGTACGGCCTACTCTCGGCACCACCCGCAACACTGGGTAACACACTCGGCCTCGGTCCCGCCAAATCGGCACAGCTGATTGCCGTGCTGGAGTTGGCCCGACGCACCCTGCGCGAAGAAATGGCTCAAGGGGTATCCCTCTCCTCGGTGGATAGCGTCCGGCGTTATCTCAAGCTCAGCTTGGCCAATCGCGAATACGAAGTCTTTCATGCACTCTGGATGGATGCGCACAATCGCCTGATTACCAGCGAGGAACTGTTTCGTGGCTCGCTGACGCAAACCAGTGTCTATCCCCGTGAAATCGTTCGCCGCGCCTTGCACCACAATGCGGCCGGCGTCATTTTTGCGCACAACCACCCCAGCGGAATCGCCACACCCTCTGGCGCCGACGAACAACTGACCGAAGCCCTGCAACAAGCCCTCGCCCTGATCGATGTCCAGCTGCTGGACCACTTTATTGTTGCCGGCATGACCGAACCCTATTCGTTCAGTGAACACGGAAAACTGACCCCAGCCCCCTGAAAAAAACCAAATCGTCAGAATGCTTGCATTTTTGCCCCGATTGGCTTTATAATCATCGGCTTTCCGTTTGGGATAACAGGAGTCAATCATGGCACGCGTTTGCCAAGTAACGGGCAAGGGCCCGATGGTGGGAAACAACGTTTCTCACGCCAACAACAAAACGAAGCGTCGCTTCCTGCCGAATCTGCAGTACCGCCGTTTCTGGGTTGAGACTGAAAACCGCTTCGTACGCCTGCGCGTATCGAACGCCGGCCTGCGCCTTATTGACAAGAAGGGCATCGAGACTGTTCTCGCTGACCTGCGCGCCCGCGGCGAAGTCTAAGTCACTCACCCGAATCTAGGAGAACACCATGGCCAAAGGCGGACGTGAAAAAATCAAGCTCGAATCGAGCGCTGGTACCGGTCACTTTTACACCACCACCAAGAACAAGCGCACCACGCCTGAAAAGCTGGAAATCACCAAGTACGATCCGAAAGCTCGCAAGCACGTGACGTACAAGGAAACCAAGCTTAAGTAAGCTGCGCGCGTCCCAAACGCAACAAAGCCCACCCTTGCGGTGGGCTTTGTCTTT
>CAYLWV010000028.1:0-17914 GCA_964387485.1 uncultured Dechloromonas sp.
ATAGAGCCCTCAAAACCCCTGTCAAGAAAATTTTGTGCAATACAGCAAAATTGTTCTGCGTGATGTATGCCATTGGGGTAAAACTGATTTTCCGGAAATACGGCACAATAGCCGTTATGCCTATTACGGAGTCAACCATGGCCGTTAGATCTGTCTGGAAAAGCGGTATTGCGGTGCTGTTGGTCGGGGTGAGTCTTGCCAGCGTGTCTGTGATGGCAGCCGATGGGGCGCGATATACCGCCTGGGTGGTTGAAGGACGTCCAACCCCGTTGGCAAAATCGGCGGTGCAGATTTTGGCGCAAGCGGATCGTGAAGGATTGGATCCGTCAGATTACGATACCGTGCGCCTCACTGAGGCTTTGAATCAGCCGGACCTTGCCGCCAGCGCGGTAAAGAGTCAGCAACTGGATGCCGCGTTAACAGTGGCAATGACACGGTATCTCCACGATCTGCATTACGGCCGTGTGGACCCTCGGAGTGTCTATGCCAATTTTGATGTGCCACCTAAGTCTCTGGATGTTCAGGCCACCTTGCATACCGCATTGGCAGCGGGCAATCTGGATCAGGCGGTGCGCGCCGCGACACCGACATTTCCGCTGTATCAGGCGCTCTTACCCTGGCTGGCGCGTTATCGTGCGCTGGAAGGCAATCCTGCCTGGGTGACCCCTTTACTCGCATTACCGTCGGCCAAACTGGAGCCCGGCGCTGCCTATAGTGGCACGCATGTCTTGGCGTCTCGCCTGGTCGCTCTGGGGGATCTGCCACAGGGCTTTGTGGTGCCGGAGCGCTATCAGGGTGGGCTGGTCGATGGTGTCAAGCAGTTCCAGAAGCGCCATGGCTTAACGCCGGATGGCGTGATTGGTAAAAGCACTTACGAACAGTTGAATGTCAAACCGTCGGCCCGTGTCGAGCAGATTGTGTTGACCCTGGAGCGGTTGCGCTGGACGCCGTTGTCGGCAGATAAACGCATGCTGGTGGTTAATCTGCCGGAATTCGAGTTGCGTGGGTTGGAGGTCAATGGCGATCAGGTACAGATTCCGCTACAGATGAATGTGATTGTCGGTAAATCGCTCAATACGCAGACCCCCATGTTTAATGAGCAGATGCGGGCTATTGAATTCAGCCCCTACTGGAACGTCCCGCCGTCAATCACCCGATCAGAAACCGTGCCGAAATTACGGCGTGACCCCGGATATTTTGATCGTCAGGGTTTCGAGATCGTGACGCGTTCTGGTGAGGTCGTGACGCATCTGGACGATGCCCAGCTCGCTGCCTTGCAGAGTGGTCAATCACGTATCCGCCAGCGACCAGGGGCCCAGAATGCGCTCGGGGATATCAAGTTCATCTTCCCGAATAACGACAACATCTATATGCACCACACACCCTCGGTCGGGCTTTTTCAGCGTGATCGACGCGATTTTAGCCACGGCTGTATCCGTGTCGAAGCACCTGTCGCCCTCGCTGAATTTGTTCTGAAAGGCGAGCCGGAGTGGACCACTGAGAAAATCCGTGACGCCATGGAGAGCGGTACTTCCAGGACGATTCGTCTTAAAACGCCCATCATGGTGGTGATTGCCTACGGTACGGCTATTGTGAAACAGCGAGGTGGCGCCATCTATTTCTATGCCGATATCTATGGGCACGATAAACGCCTGCAGGCGGCTTTGGCCAAATACAGTCACTCCGTGCAGCGTGGTTCGGGCAATGACACTGGCAAAGTCGCCCGATTGGACTAAAATAAAATGATGAAACTGCATAAACAAGACCGTCGTCAGTTTTTCCGTCAGGCTGCCAAATGGACCGCAGGTGGTATTGCGCTGCCTTTTGCTGGTGTGGCTCGAGCGGCTTACACACCGCCAGTGCAGTCTGTGGCAGCAGGTTCGGCGCTGGCTTCCGGATTAGAACGGACGTTGGCGTTTAATCACACCCACACGCGTGAACGGATCGATCTGGTGTATGCGGTCAATGATCAGTATGTGCCGGATGCGATGCGCTCCTTGAACCGTTTTTTGCGTGATCACTATTCCGGGACCGTCGGACAGATGGATCCGCAATTGTTCGATGTGTTGCATCAGGTTCAGCGGTTGCTGGGCAGTCAATCTTTGCGGCCATTCGAGGTGATCTCCGGCTATCGGTGCCCGGAAACCAATAGCCATCTCCGTAACTCGCGTGGCGGCGGTGTGGCCAAGCGCAGCCTACACATGGAAGGCAAAGCGATTGATGTGCGCCTACCCGGCGTACCTCTGGCGGAGCTCAGGGATGCGGCGATGTCACTGGCGGCCGGTGGTGTGGGGTACTACCCTTCGGAGCAGTTTGTGCACATTGACACCGGTAAGGTGCGTCACTGGGGTTGATGCCCCAGGCGTAATTTTTTCCAGTAGGGATTCTGTCTTATTGGCTCAAATCGGTGCCCCGGGTTTCTGGCAGATAACGCAGGCCCACCACAAACGCAACGGCAAGAAACAGCGTCGGATACCAGAGGCCGGCCAGCGGATTACCGATCTGTTCGTTGATCAGCGTAATGACGAAAGGTAGTAAACCACCAATCCAGCCGGCAGCCAGATTATGGGGCAGGGCCGCTGCGCTATAGCGGGTGCGTGCAGGAAACAGCTCTGCCAGCAATGCCGTCTGTGGGCCAGTGACCAATGCCAGGGGCAGTGTCATTAGTATCATGAGCCCAATGGCTAAGGGCATCTGTGCCGGCCCCGAATTCAGCCAGCCGTTGAACACGGGCAGGATGCTGCATGCACCCAGTAGCAAACCGGTGAGTACGACTTTACGTCGGCCAATCCGGTCTGACAGCCAACCGGCAAGCAGGGTTAGGGGAAAGAGCACGGCCGTCCCGATGGCAACGAGCAGGCTGCTATGCGCCCCCTCGAAACCGGCGACGGTTTTGAGGAAAACGCCACTGTAAACCTGGGCCGAAAAGAACAGAATGCCGCCGCCAGCGGAAATGCAGAGAAACAGCAGACCCATGCGTGCCAGCGTTTGCCGGTCTCTGAAGCAATCTCGCAGCGGTGTCTGCGTCAGGGCTGATCTGGCTTGTAGCGCATGAAAAATCGGCGTTTCATGCAGCGCCGCTCGCACTTTCAGGGAGATCAGTAGGAGCACGAGTGATACCCAGAACGGCACACGCCATCCCCAGCTCATGAAGTCTTCCGTGCTGAGTAACTGCTGAAGTAGAGCGATCTGTAACGTCGAGGCCAGAATGCCGAGTGGGCCCATTAGCTGCAGGATGCTCGTAAACAGGCCGCGATTACGGACGGGGGCATGTTCTGTCAGATAAACGGCACTACCGCCAATTTCTCCGCCCGCTGACAGACCCTGCACCAGGCGTAAGCTCACCAGCAATGCAGGTGCCCATAGCCCTGCCTGGGCATAGGTGGGTAATAGCCCCACAGCCAGTGTCGCCCCCCCCATCAGGGCGATGGTAATCATGAATACCTTACGTCGGCCGATTCGGTCGCCAAGTGAGCCAAAGAGGGCAGCGCCCAGCGGGCGGACAATCATGCCGGCCCCAAAGGTGGCCAGGCTGGCCAATAGCGCCGCTGTAGGATTCTCCGGCGGAAAAAAAAGCGGGCCGAACCACACAGCGAGTGCGGCAAAGGTCAGAAAGTCGTACCACTCGAGAAAGGTGCCGAAGCAGGCTGCAACGGCGACCCGGGTCTGTGTTTTTTGTAGAGTAGGTGTGGCTTGTGGGGACATGGGGCTAATTGCGGAAAATAAAGTAAACAGCACCCATCAGGCACAGGCCAGCCCAGAGGTAATCGAGTTTGATCCCTTCTCCCATGTAGAGCACGGAGAACGGTACAAAGACCATGAGGGTGATGACTTCTTGGGTAATCTTGAGCTGTGCCAGAGAAAACTGGGTATGACCGATGCGGTTCGCCGGTACCTGAAAAAGGTATTCCGCCAGAGCGATGCCCCAGCTGAGCAGCGCAGCGATCCACCAGGGTTTATCCGAGAGATTGCGCAGATGGGCATACCAGGCAAAGGTCATGAAAATATTCGACAGGACCAGGAGGCCGACAAACTGAAAGGAGGCTGGGATCCAGGGAAACAGACCGGACATGGCGTAGCGATCTAGAGCAAAAAAACCAATTATCCGTTAGTCTTTGGTTTTACGCATGATGTCAGGTAAGTTGGAGCGCATATGGGGACTGTTCGGGAGGATGTTCAGGATCAGATCGTCGCAATTCGCGAGACCATCATGGATGGTTGGAAGGATCTGAAATCCTTTATTCTCGAGACATGGCCTGCGCTGACGATTCTGCTAGTGGTTCTGGTTGGTGCGCTGTGGATCGCGGACCCGGCGCCACCACGGCATGTGGTGATGGCGACGGGGCCAGCCGGAAGTTCCAACGAAATGCTCGGTAAAAAATATCAGGCCTATTTTGCGGAACGAGGTATAGAACTCAAGTTGCTACCGACAGAAGGTTCCGTAGAGAATGTTCAGCACCTTCAGGACCCCAATGATCCGGTAATGGCAGCGTTTGTGATGTCGGGTACGGCGCAGCCTCATGCGCCAGGTATAGAGACGCTGGGCAGTATCAATTATCAGCCATTCTGGTGTTTTTACCGCTCAGCACAACCGCTCACAATACAGAGCCGTGAGGTCTATCTGCTAACCAAACCCGTGAATATCGGCACACCAGGCAGCGGCACTTTTCTATTTGCCAATCGAGTGCTGTCGATGAGTGGGCTCGCGACTGACCACCCGAACCTTAAACATCAGCCAGATGATCTGGCGATCGATGCGTTGCGCAAAGGTCTATTGGATGGGCTTTGTATTGTTGATATGTACGAATCACCGAATGTGCAGAAGCTTTTAAATATGGAGGGGCTGCAGGTTTCAGCCTTTGAACGCGCCGATGCCTTTGCCCGTTTGGCGAGCTCGATCGAAATGGTGTCTATTCCGCAGGGTGCTCTGGATTTGCCCAGCAACCGGCCCGCTCAACCAGTACAGCTCATTGCCGCAACGACGGAACTGGTGATTGATCAGCGATTGCATCCAGCGATCCAGACCTTGTTCCTGATGGCAGCCAAGGCCATTGACGGTAAGCAGAGTTTCTTCTCGCAGGAAGGGGAATTTCCGGCCTACAAGGACAGTGCGCTAAGGCGTAGTAAGGAAGCGGATATCTTTTACGAAAAAGGAACGCCGATTCTGATGGAATTCATGCCCTTCTGGCTGGCAGAATTCATCCGTCGCCTTGTGATTACGATGTTGCCGTTTTTTGCAGTGGCGTATCCGGTTATCCGCTCCATGCCCAACTATCACAAGAATCGGGTACGTGGTCGGATCAACCGCATGTATGGGGCGCTGAAGTTTTTCGAGCAGTCACTGGTGACGAGCTATGACCCTGGGCAGAAAGTGCAATATCTGGCCCAGCTGGATAGTATGGAGCGGGAAGCGCTCGGTATGAAAGTGCCGAAGTCGGTCGCCAGCGATTATTACACCTTACGTAGCTCGATCGATTTTGTACGCAACTGCGTGCTGCGTGACAGCTATAACGTCCATGCGCAACCACAAACCCCCGTCGCCGCCAGCGTCATAACCGATGATGACGGCGATGGCGACGATATGTGATGTTTTAGTAACCGCCGCGAATTGCCGGGTTATTCAACGTATCGTTCGGGGTGTATACCGAGCCACCCCAGTTAGCTTGCAGATCGTACCCTGATTCGCCCACCAGGTAGGTGGTGACATTCGGGTTGATGGAGCGTTGCATGCCGCCGGAACCTGCGGAGATATTGGCATTCACGTCCCCGCCAATGCCCTTGGCTGCGGTAAATTGCTTGATGGCGTCTTCGTTCTTGAAGATGATGACCTGATACTGTTTTTGGTAGCCGGCACCGGCACCTTCACCGGCTTTTCGTTCCATCATGAAAACGGGTTTCTGGCCGGGCTGGAATAGCGCACCATCACCATTAGAGAGCACCACCAGAATGATGTTGACGTTGGTGGCGTTGAACACGGCATAACCGGCAGCGCTGCGAATCTCTTCTGCGACCTTCGGATTCTGGCGGATCAGTTCATCGACGCCAGTCCGTGCCATCTTCAGAATGGCTTCCCGTTTGCTGATCACCTGGCTGTCGGTCAGCGGTTGACCGTTACTCTGCGTGGTTTGACAGGCCGTCAGGCTGAGCAGTGCAGAAAAAATGGCAGCAGTCAGAATCGGTGTGGCGCGCATGAGGAGCTTTCTAAAAGATATGGGCGCAAGTTACACAAAAACACGGAGGTTGTCATCAAACCCCATGCCTACGGTTTGGTGGGGTTATGCACGCCGTTGGTTAGTTGGTTATCATGGTGCCATGACAGAACAGAATTTCGAATCCGATCAGCCGGTCTGCGCTGAAGGCTGGTTGTCCGGTGCCCAGCGTCTCGAATCACCGAATCAGGATCCGAGGCCGGTAGGCGCTGTAATTGATCTGGTCGTGATTCATGCCATCAGCCTGCCGCCCGGAGAGTTTGGTGGGGATGGTGTGACGCAGTTGTTTACCAATGGTCTGGATCCGGATGCGCATCCCTATTATGCGGCCATCGCCGACCTCAAGGTGTCAGCCCATTTTTTTATCCGTCGTGACGGATCGCTGATTCAATGCGTGCCGGTGACGGCACGGGCCTGGCACGCTGGCTTGTCCCGCTGGCAAGATCGTGAACGCTGTAACGATTTTTCGGTGGGTATCGAACTGGAAGGGGATGACCATACCCCGTTCGAGAATGTGCAGTATCTGACACTACAGAAACTACTGGCGGACTTGCAGGTAAGCCTGCCGATCAAGGCGGTGACGAGTCATTCACATATCGCGCCGGGCCGAAAAACAGATCCGGGTCCCTGTTTTGACTGGGCGCCTGTGAAATCGGTTTGCCCAGGGGTGCAGGTAGCGCCCTAAAGTTTTAGAACGCCACGTTGGCGCGCAGGCCAACCACGGTGGCGTTAGGGATAGCCAGACTCGGATTGTTCGGCATGGGTGCTTTGCCGCCAGGGTTAATCGAATACTGAAAAAAAGGTTGCAACGTCAGCCAGGGTGATACGGCAGCCTGATACGTCAGTTCGATCAGTGTCTCCGGTTTGGGTAGCGGCGATTGTGTGTCGCTGCTATTGTTTTGAGCGCTAATCGGCCCATTCAGATAAGGCGTAAATTTTGCCCAACCCAAACCGAGGCCGATGATATCGTCCGGGCGCCCGTCGAATAAACCGACGTAAGCCAGGCCCGCATCAAAATACCAGGTTACGAGGTTGCGTTCGGTTTGCGGATTGTAAGTCACCCGGGTGAAGGTACTTAATCCCTGCGTGTCGCTGTTGGCTTCGCGCCAGAGTGTCTGATCGATCAGGCCGTACACCGCATATTGACCACGATAACTGGTCATGACCGGATTGGTGAAGTTTCTGCCGCTGGAAGACTGCGTCACATTATCGATGCTGGCCGAGTTATACCAGGCACCGATCTTGTAATTGCCTGGGAGGATTTTATCTCCCAGCCGGAGTTCCGGGGTGTAGGCCGTCTCGAACCAGGAAAGAACGCCGTTACCGATGGGAAAATCCATGCCGTAGGCCGTTGCGGAGGTGGATGGACCGACCGGTGTACCATTCATGACGGACGCGGTGAGCCGCCAATCGTCATTGAAATCCAGTCGTGCGAGTGCGCCGGGCGTAGCATTGGGGTAGCCTGGCCCGCCTCCGGGCATATTGGCTTCCCAACTATCGGGAAAACCAAAGGTCGAGTTGACGAACACATTGGCTGTCGGACTCATCATGTAATAGCGGTCCGCTTCAAGGAGGCCGACCCGAAGCCCCAGGTGATCATCCATCAGGCGTTGCTCAAACCAAGCTTCGCCCAGTTTGGCGATGGAAGGTTGTGATTCCACATTCGTCGTCGTCATCAGGTTGCCAACGTACTGGATGGATAAATCCTGGCCCTGGATGCCGTAACCGGTGATGTGGAGTTTGCCACCCCGCCAACCGATGGCTTTGTTCAGATCCATATCCACTTCCAGATCCAGTAGGCCATCGTACACAAAGCCCTGGCGAATGCCGCCACGGGTGTTGCCGACATAGTCACTGGTTTGGTTCAGCGTGAAACTGACGCCATAGTTGTCGAGCCAAGGGCGCAAGCCTCCCCAATCACCGAGTAAGGTTTTGTCGGTGGTGATGTCGGACTTCGTGGGTAAAGGTTCGTCAGCCGTCAATCGTGGCAACGATGAACTTGTTTGTGCGTAGATGGGCGTGTTGTAGAGCATTGCCAGCAGCAAAGCCGCTGCGGATGGCAGCGTGGGTGCTCGCTGGTGCTTCAGACATTTCATGGCGCGGTTGCAAGACAAAGGCCACCCGAAGGTGGCCTTTGTTGCCGTGTTGCGGGATGCTTTAGGCAACCTGCTTGTTGGCGTCCGCCATGCTCAGTGTGCTCAGCTGACGGATCAGCTCCAGCTCCTGCGGCAGGCGCTCGGCCAGCTTGTCGAACCATTCCTTATGCGAGGCCAGTTCTGTCTGCCAGCCGGCAGCATCCAGCTGGGTCAGACGCATGAAGTCTTCGCGGGTCATGTCCAGACCGGTCCAATCGATGTCTTCGAAGTTCGGCGTCCAGCCCAGTGCAGTTTCCTTGGCGGCAACACGACCTTTGACGCGGTCGATGATCCACTTCAGAACGCGCATGTTGTCACCGAAGCCCGGCCACATGAACTTGCCATCTTCATCGAGGCGGAACCAGTTGACGCAGAAGATGCCCGGTGGATTGTCGACGGCCTTGCCCATCTGCAGCCAGTGACGGAAGTAGTCACCCATGTTGTAGCCGCAGAACGGCAGCATGGCGAACGGATCGCGGCGAACGACGCCCTGAGCACCGAAAGCGGCCGCCGTGGTTTCCGAACCCAGCGTCGAAGCCAGGTACACACCGTAGTTCCAGTTGAAGGCTTCATAGACCAGCGGCACGGTGGTGGCACGGCGGCCACCGAAGATGAAGGCCGAGATCGGGACGCCGGCCGGGTCTTCCCAGGCGGTATCTACCGACGGGCACTGAGCGGCCGGTGCGGTGAAGCGCGAGTTCGGGTGGGCAGCCTTGCGGCCGGTTTCCTTGCCGATTTCCGGGGTCCAATCCTTGCCCTGCCAGTCGATCAGATGCGCCGGGGCTTCTTTGGTCAGGCCTTCCCACCACACATCGCCATCATCAGTCAGCGCGACGTTGGTGAAGATGATGTTTTCTTTCAGCGTGGCCAGTGCGTTGTAGTTGGTTTTCTCGCTGGTGCCCGGAGCAACGCCGAAGAAGCCGGCTTCCGGATTAATGGCGTAGAAGCGGGTGACGCCGTCCTTGTCCTTGCGTGGCTTGATCCAGGCGATGTCATCACCGATGGTGGTGATCTTCCAGCCATTGAAGCTTTGCGGCGGGATCAGCATGGCGAAGTTGGTCTTGCCGCAAGCCGACGGGAAGGCGGCAGCGACGTACGACTTTTCGCCTTCCGGCGATTCGACGCCGAGGATCAGCATGTGTTCGGCCAGCCAGCCTTCGTCGCGGGCCATGTTCGAGGCGATGCGCAGGGCGAAGCATTTCTTGCCGAGCAGGGCGTTGCCGCCATAGCCTGAACCGTACGACCAGATTTCGCGGGTTTCCGGGAAGTGCACGATGTACTTGGTATCGGGGTTGCACGGCCAGGCAACGTCTTTTTCGCCATGGCCGAGCGGTGCGCCCACGGTATGGATGCAGGGAACGAACTCGCCATCGGTGCCAAGCAGTTCGACAACGGCCTTGCCCATACGCGTCATGGTACGCATGTTGGTAACGACGTACGGCGAGTCGGAAATCTCGATACCGATGTGGGCGATCGGTGAACCGAGCGGGCCCATCGAAAACGGGATCACGTACATGGTACGGCCCTTCATGCAGCCCTTGAACAAACCATCCAGGGTCTTGCGCATCTTGGCCGGGTCTTCCCAGTTATTGGTCGGGCCGGCATCGATCTGCTTCTCCGAGCAGATGTAAGTACGGTCTTCTACGCGGGCGACGTCTGACGGATCCGAGAAGGCGAGGAACGAGTTCGGGCGCTTGGCTTCATTGAGCTTAATCAGCGTACCCGCTTCCACCATTTGCGCACAGAGGCGGTCGTATTCTTCCTGGGAGCCGTCACACCAGACAACCTGTTCAGGTTCGGTGAGCTGGGCGATTTGCTCGACCCAGGCTTTGAGGCGGGTGTTTTTGACGTATTCCGGGGCGTTAATGGCGACCATGATTTCTCCTGTGTGTCCTTTGCATCCTGGTGGATTGCGCTGGTTCGGCTGAATGGTTTGTCGACCAGTCTTATCGGGTTGCGGTAAACCTTAATTATCGCACTTCATGCACGGGTAAGAAAGTCGGCGTATGCTTTCAGATGATAAGAATTCCCATGGAGACAGGGTTGTGATCGACAAAATTGAAAAAAATCAGTTGGTTAGCGAAAATTCTTCAAAAAACAACACTCAGCGGCTGCGTGAGTCTGCCCTGTACTACCATCGCTTCCCGAAACCCGGCAAGATTGCGGTCACGCCGACCAAGCAGCTGACCAACCAGTATGACCTGTCCATGGCATATTCACCCGGTGTGGCGGCGGCCTGCGAAGAGATCGTTGCGAAACCGGAAGAGGTGGCAACACTGACGTCGCGAGCCAATCTGGTAGGCGTCATTACCAACGGTACGGCAGTGCTTGGCCTCGGCAATATCGGTCCGCTGGCGGCGAAGCCGGTGATGGAAGGCAAAGGCGTGCTGTTCAAGAAGTTCGCCAATATCGATGTCTTCGATCTGGAAGTCAGCGAAAATGATCCGGACAAACTGGTCGAGATCATCGCCAGTCTGGAACCCACCTTCGGGGGTATCAATCTCGAAGATATCAAGGCGCCGGAATGCTTTTATATCGAGAAGAAGCTCCGTGAGCGCATGAAGATTCCGGTGTTCCATGATGATCAACATGGCACGGCGATTGTGGTTGGGGCCGCGTTGCTGAATGGTCTCCATCTGTTGGGCAAAGACCTCAAACAGGTTAAGCTGGTGACCTCGGGTGCGGGGGCGGCGGCACTAGCCTGCTTGGGGTTGCTGGTGCAGTTGGGGATTCCCGTCGAGAACATCTGGGTCACCGATATTCATGGTGTGGTGTACGAAGGTCGTCCTGAAGATATGGACCCGATCAAGGCACGCTACGCAAAGAAAACCGATGCCCGCAAACTGACGGAAGTGATTGAAGGCGCCGATGTGTTTCTCGGTTTGTCGGCTGGTGGCGTACTGAAGCCGGAGATGGTGGCGAAAATGGCTAAGGACCCGCTGATTCTGGCGCTGGCTAACCCGACGCCGGAGATTCTGCCGCACGAAGTCCGTGCGGTGCGTGACGATGCCATCATTGCAACCGGTCGTTCGGATTACCCGAACCAGGTCAACAACGTGCTGTGCTTCCCGTTCATTTTCCGTGGGGCCCTGGATGTGGGGGCCAGCACGATTACCGAAGAAATGAAGTTGGCAGCCGTGAAAGCCATTGCCGATCTGGCACGGGCCGAGCAGTCCGATGTGGTGGCATCCGCCTATGGTGAAAAGGTCAGCGGTTTCGGTCACGAATATCTGATTCCCAAACCCTTTGACCCACGCCTGATTGTGAAGATCGCGCCAGCCGTTGCGCAGGCGGCGATGGATTCCGGCGTGGCCACGCGCCCGATTCGTGATTGGGATTCCTATCTGCAGAGCCTGAACGAATTCGTGTACCACTCCGGCATGATTATGAAGCCGGTGTTTGCACAGGCCAAGCTGTCGCCCAAGCGCATTGTCTTTGCCGAGGGTGAAGAGGAGCGTGTGCTGCGCGCGCTTCAGGTGATCTGTGATGAAGGTATCGCCAAGCCGATCGTGATTGGCCGTCCGGCAGAAATTGAACGCAAGATCGATGCGGCGGGTTTACGCATTCGCCCGGGTGTCGACTTTGAAATCATCTATAACGACAGTGCGTTCTTCGAAGCGCACTATGACGAGTTCTGGCAGGAGTATCACCGCCTGACTGAACGCAAGGGCGTGGGTGCCGATTACGCCAAGCGCGAAATCCGTCGCCGTGCCACTCTTTATGCGGCACTGATGGTACGGCTAGGTTATGCGGATGGCCTGGTCTGCGGCACCTTTGGTCGTTACGAGTTACACCTGACCCATGTGGAAAACATTATCGGTAATGCGCCGGGTGTTGAACGGCTGTCAGCCATGAACCTGCTCATGTTGCCGGGCCGTACGGTGTTTATCGCCGATACCTACGTGAACTACGATCCGACGGTCGAAGAGCTGGCGCAGACGACATTGCTGGCGGCTGAAGAAATCCGTCGCTTCGGTATCGCCCCCAAAGTGGCCTTGCTGTCACATTCGTCGTTCGGCAGCCTCGATACACCGACGGCCGAGAAGATGCGTCGTTTGCTGGCGCGCCTGAATGAGATTGCACCGAATCTGGAAGTGGAAGGTGAAATGCACGGGGATGCGGCACTGGATGATGTGATCCGTGGCCAGGTATTCCCGAATAGCCGTCTCAAGGGGGCTGCTAATCTGCTGATCATGCCGAATCTCGATGCGGCGAACATTGCCTTCAACCTGTTGAAGGTTGCCGCGGGCGATAACCTGACCGTTGGACCAATTTTGCTGGGTTCCCGCAAACCGGCGCATATTCTGACGCCGACCGCGACCGTGCGTCGTATCGTGAATGTGACTGCACTTGCCGTTGTGGATGCGCTGATGGACGAACAGCGGCAAAGCTGAATGTTCGCTTAAGGATCGGTGCTATCTTGTTATTTTAATTCGGTTTGCACCCGGATTTTGGTTGAAAATCCGGGTGGCTGCGCTAGAATACGGGCAATTAATCTGATAGATGTTTCAGCGGGTCTTGTGCTCGCTGGAACGCTTTGCTCCGGTGGTGCGTGCTATGGCTTTAATCAAACGTTCTCAGTCTTCCAAATTGCTCGCAACGTTGTTGCTGAGTGGGGTATTGGCATCCACGGCAGTTTCTGCCGCGGCAGCAACGCAGAATAGCCCTCAGGCCGCGAACACGAAGCAGGCCAGCAAGAGCAAATCAACGACGGCAGCAAAAGCCAAGAAAACCGCTAAGCCGGTGAAGTCGCAGGCCACTAAGGAAACGGCTAAGACCGTCACAGCCCAGAGTGCCGCCAAGGATAAGGTAGTGAGCGCCACCTCGAAAAAGCCGAGCCGTCTGATTGCCAGCAAAAAACCCAGAGATACACCGCCCAGCAACTGGGGGGACTGGAATGGACCGGTGGGAAGTTCCCCAGGCCTCCATTCGCATGCGGCGTTGTTGATTGATATGCAAAACGGTGAAGCTGTGTATCAGAAAAATGCCACACAAGTGGTGCCGATTGCCTCAATCACCAAATTGATGACGGCCATGGTGATGCTTGATGCGCACCTGCCTATGAACGAAGAGCTGGTGATTACCGATGATGATGTGGATACGCTAAAGGGTAGCCGTTCACGTTTGGCGGTGGGAACGCAGTTGACACGTCAGGAAGCGCTGCTGCTAGCACTGATGTCATCGGAAAATCGTGCGGCACATGCCCTGGGCCGCAACTATCCCGGTGGTATTCCGGCATTTGTCGCTGCGATGAATCGGAAGGCGCAGGAGTTGGGGATGAGTAACTCCCGCTTTCTGGATCCGACAGGTTTGAACTCCGGTAACGTGTCAACCGCTCGAGATCTGGCCAAAATGGTGACGGCAGCTTATCGATATGCGCCGATTCGTGAAACCTCTACGACCTCGGATGCGCGCGTTGATGTGCGTGGCCGTATTCAGGAATACCGCAATACCAACCCGCTCGTCCGTTCCGACAGCTGGGACATCGGTGTCACGAAAACCGGCTTTATTCGTGAGGCCGGCAAGTGCCTGGTGATGCAGGCCAAAGTGAACAACCGTCCGATGGTGTTTGTGCTGCTGGATTCGGAAGGCTCGATGACCCGTGTGGGTGATGCCAACCGCCTGAAGAAGTGGGCTGAAGCCCAGCACAGTTGATCGCCGGTCGATAATCTCTTGTGGCCGAGTTTCCTGGCGGCTCGCTAGAGGCGGGCGCCCAAGGCCCGGGAGACCTCATCCGCGCAGGCTTTCAGAGCGGGTACCCAGGTGGTTTCGTGATCGCCAAAGCGCTCGGTGGGTGATGACACGGAAATGGCGCCGACCAGTGTGCCGCGGTCATCTCTGACCGGCGCTGCTACGCAGCGTAGGCCGAGTTCGGCCTCTTCGTTGTCAAAAGCGATGCCTGCATCCCGGACGGTTCCTAATGCCTTGTTCAGTGCAGTCAGACTGGTGAGTGAGTGCTCGGTATTGCCGGGCAATCCGGTGCGTTTTGCGTAACCGGCGACTTCGCTGGCCGAGTCTTCGGCCAGAAAAAGTTTGCCGAGTGATGTGAGGTGCAGCGGGGCGCGCGAGCCAACCCGGTAGAACACGCGCACACGTGCGGCATTAGCCGCTGCGCGATCCAGATAAATGATGTCATCGCCATCCCGGATGGCCAGATTGACCGGTTCACCAATCATGCCGTGAAGCTGCTCGATAAACGGACGGGCAACCTCCCGGATCTGCAGGCGCTCTCGTACCAGATTGCCATATTCAAGCCAGCGCAGCCCCAGGCAGTAAAGCCCGCCGGGTTGGTGTTCAACCAGCCCGATCGAGGCGAGGGCACCGAGAATGCGATGTACGGTAGAAATGTTGAGACCTGTTTGACCGGCCAGCATCTTCAGTGTCACCGGCGCACTTTGTGACGCCAGAATGGCAAGCAGCAGATCGGCCCGTTCAAAGACCTGAACGCCAGTGTTGCTTGAGGGCGGTCGAGAGGTTGTGCTGGCGTCAGACATGAAGAGGCGGTGATGGGCGTCGGGAACAGATAGAATAGGGGGCATTAGAATTTGCCCAGCGACATTTTACTATGTGGAACATGGGCGCATGTTGAAAATTGCGCGTCTTTGCGCGGAATATCTGTTGGAAAACATTATGTCCGGTTGTTGCACTATCCCGCCCCGTGAAGCACCTGCCATTCCGCTATGGATCAATGGTCGTCCCATGCTGGCGATGCCGCTACGCTTTCATGAAATTCGCGAGGCGGCAACGCAGCGCTTGATCCGGCGTGTACCCATGGTTGATGCTGAGTTGGCGGCATCGGCGCTGAATGTCGCACAACAGGCGACGGGCTTGCCGCTGGCCGAAGTGAGTCATTTTCTGGGTGAATTGTCTCAGGCGCTCGAAGAGCTGGAGGGGCATTTCGCCGGCTTGAGCGCGGTTGAAAGCCACACACATTTGGAAGCCGGTAAAGCGGATGTGGCGCATGCCATCGAGTTCGTGCAACAACTGGCACAGGCACCGTTCAACGCAGATGCCGTCGATCATGATGCATCCGTGCTGGCTCTGGCAGGCGCCGGCCTACCCCTCAGTGCAGCGCTTAAGCTGGTGCTGCCGATGCTGTTGCAGGGTCGTGCCGTGACGCTGGTGCCCGATGCCGATGCCCCATCCTGTGCGTTGGCATTGGCGGAGTTGTGTGGTCAGTGCGGCCTGCCGGATGGTTTGTTCAATGTCGTCTACGTTGACGATACGGTGGCGTTATCTCTGATCCTGGATCATGGCGTACAACAGGTTCGACTGTTCGGCCCTAGTGCCTGGGCGCAGCGCTGGCAGACGGCCGCCATGAACTGGCCGGATCGCGTTCGATGCGAGCTGGTGCCTGCCTGAAAGTCGATCAAGTCCTCGTTATTGCAACCAGGGCTTGATCCAGCTCATCAGTCCGGGTAAGGCTAACGCGGTCAGCAGACCGTTGAGCCCCATGCCCAGTGCGGCAAAGGCGCCCATTGTCTCGCTCAGTTGAAAAGCACGGGCTGTGCCAATGCCATGCGCGGCAACACCCATTGAGAAACCGGCTACCGCATCATCACGGATACCGAGCCAACGATAGAGCATTTGTGCGGCCATCGCACCGAGAATGCCGGTCGCAATGACCATCACGGCAGCCAGCGAGGGCAGGCCACCAATCTGTTCGGCAATTCCCATGGCGATCGGTGTCGTCACTGATTTGGGGGCGAGCGATAGTAAGGTTGGTAGGCTGCCACCAAACCAATAACCCACGAAAACGGCGCTCAACATTGCGGTCAATGAGCCACCTAGTAAAGCGAGGACGAGTGGCGCTGCCATGCGGGTTAAGCGCTTGAATTGCCCGTAGAGCGGAATTGCCAGTGCTACTGTGGCCGGACCCAGCAGAAAATGGACAAACTGCGCCCCTTCAAAATAGCGGACATAGGGGGTGCCTGTTACGGTTAGCAGACTCACCAGCATCAGGATGGACAATAATACGGGGTTGGCCAGCGGCCGCTGGCCGCTGCGTTGATAGATACGGAAGGCGAGCTGGTATGCGACCAGCGTCATTGTCAGCCAGAAAAGCGGCGATGCCGAGAGATAGACCCAGGTCTGATTCAGGCGCTCAGGCATGGTGATCTCCTGCGGGCACAGCAGGCGGGCGCATCAGGCTTTTAAGAATCAGTGCTGTTACGGCCATGCCACCTAGGGTGCTGACAATCAGGGCGGCGGTAATGGGTAACCATTCGTCGGCAATCAGTTGCAGATACAGCATGACACCGGTGCCTGCCGGTACGAACAGTAATGACAAATGCTGCAGCAGGACATGAGCTGTTTGTTGCATAGATAGAGGGATGGCGCGTCCGAAACGACCACGTACGACCAGTGTGCAAAAGAGCAATGCCATGCCGATCACTGGGCCGGGCACCGGCAATGACAGCAGGCGCGCGACGACTTCGCCAGCGAGTTGATAGAGCAGTAACCAGGTCAGTGCGGCAATCATGATGCAAATCCTCAAATGAAGACGGCACCCGCAGGTGCCGTCTTTGACAGAAGCGTGGGCGGTTAGGCCATGGCTTCGTACAACGGCAGGGTCAGGAACTCCGGATATTCTGGAGTCAGCGACATCTTGTCGAAAATAACCGCAGCCTGATCATAGGTTGCCGTCTCTTCGCCTTGGGCGCTGACCGTGGCTTTGACCTTGGCTAGCTCTTCGCCGATCATGCCACGCACCATCTCGACGGTGACCTTGCGGCCGTCGTCCAGAATACCCTTCGGTGAAACGACCCACTGCCACACCTGCGAACGAGAGATCTCGGCGGTGGCCGCATCTTCCATCAGGTTGTGAATCGGCACGCAGCCATTACCGGCCAGCCAGCTGCCCAGGTAGTGGATGCCGACGTTGATGTTGTTGCGCAGGCCGGCTTCGGTGATCGGTGTTTCCGGTTGGAAGTTCAACCAATCCTTGGCGCCGAATTCTTCGGTGCGCTGTTTTTCCCACTGGTTCGGACGGTCGCCCAGCACTTTCTGGAATTCTTCAGCGGCAATCGCGACCAGGCCCGGGTGAGCCACCCAACCACCGTCGAAGCCGTCGTTGGCATCGCGGGTCTTGTCGTGGCGGATACCGGCCAGTGCCTTCTCGTTGGCGACCGGATCATTCTTGATCGGGATCAGGGCTGACATGCCGCCCATGGCCGGTGCGCCACGCTTGTGGCAGGCTTTAACCAGCGCCAGGGCGTACGAACGCATGAACGGCACTTCCATGGTGATGGCACCACGCTGGGCCAGGCAGAAATCCTTGTTCTTCTTGAACTTCTTGATGCAGCTGAAGATGTAATCCCAGCGGCCGGCGTTCAGGCCTGCCGAGTGTTCGCGCAGTTCGTACAGAATCTCTTCCATCTCGAAGGTGGCGAGAATGGTTTCAACCAGCACGGTGGCCTTGATCGTGCCTTGCGGCAGACCGATCTCGTTCTGGGCCATCACGAAGATGTCGTTCCACAGGCGGGCTTCCAGATGGCTTTCCATCTTCGGTAGGTAGAAGAATGGGCCGGCACCGCGGGCGATTTGCTCTTTGGCGTTGTGGAAGAACAC